>NZ_JARKPQ010000155.1 GCF_029975155.1 Propionicimonas sp.
CAACCGGGCCTCGCTTCGCGGGCTTCCGGACGGCCGGGTCGAGTTCGTGCTCGGCGACATCTGCGATCGAACGCTCGTCGATCAGTTGGTGACCAGGGTGGACGCCGTCGTCCATTTCGCCGCCGAATCGCACAACGACAATTCGCTGGCCGACCCCGAGCCGTTCATCTCGACGAATCTGGCTGGCACCTTCGCGCTGCTGGAGGCCGTCCGGGCTCACGACGTCCGCTATCACCACATTTCGACCGACGAGGTCTTCGGCGACCTGGGGCTGGACGATCCGGGCAGATTCACCGAGGACTCGCCTTACCGGCCGTCCAGCCCCTATTCGGCGTCCAAGGCCGGCTCGGATCATCTGGTGCGCGCCTGGGTGCGCAGCTTCGGGGTGCGGGCCACGATCAGCAACTGCTCGAACACCTACGGTCCGCGTCAGCACATCGAGAAGTTCATTCCGCGCCAGATCACCGCCATCCTCGACGGCGGACGCCCGGGCCTGTACGGCGACGGCCGCCATGTCCGGGACTGGATCCACGTCGACGACCACTGCGCGGCGGTGTTGCGCATTCTCGAGGCCGGGCAGCCCGGCCAGACCTATCTGGTCGGCGCCGACGGGGAACACAGCAACAAAGAGGTCATGGAGCTGATCCTGCGCCTCATGGACCGACCGGTCGACGCCTACGACCTGGTGGACGACCGGCCCGGCCACGATCTGCGCTACGCCCTGGACGCGTCCAAGCTGCGGACCGAGTTGGGCTGGCATCCGCGGCATCCGGATTTCGAAACCGGCGTGCGCGAAACCATCGAATGGTACCGGGCCAACGAGCAGTGGTGGCGCCGGTGACCACATAGGACGCAAGGGGACGGCTACTTCGGTCGTCCGGCGGCTATCGGCTGCGTGCTAGCCTGATCGACGCATCGGATGAGGAGAACGTAATGGCGAGCTTGTTGGGCAAGTTTCCGCCGGCCGTGCAGCAGATGATTCGCTATCTGTTGGTCGGCGGGTCGGCTTTCGTCCTCGACTTCGGCCTCTTGGCACTGCTGCGATCCGGCCTGGGTGTGCCCGCTTGGCTCGCGGCGGCAGTCGCTTTTGCGGTGTCGACTCTGTTCAGCTTCCTGTTGCAGCGAAGGTTCACCTTCAGCGCCGATCTGCATGTGGGGAACTCGGCTATCCGTTATGGGTTCCTGCTCGCGACGAATATGGTGTTGACGTCGTTGATAGTCGAGGGGTTTGACCGTTATCTCGACAGCTACTTGGTTGGCAAGATCATTTCCACCGCATTGACCACGCTATGGAACTTCCCGATCATGAAGTTCTGGGTTTATCCGCGCCGCACGGTCAGTGAGACCGCGGCCGCTGGTGAGACCGGGGCCGATAACGCGTGATTGCGGCGCTGGCATCCTCGCGCTGACCAGGACGAACGGGCGCAGGGTCCGGACCAATGCGGCGGCA
>NZ_JARKPQ010000158.1 GCF_029975155.1 Propionicimonas sp.
GCCCTCCACTGACAAGTTCCTGACCTGCCTATTCGCCCAGCTAGAACGCGAGGGATTCGGGCGGGCTGACGGGGCCTCGTTCACCGCCTACCCCGGCTGTGAAGAGTTCGCTGCTGTGCGGCTCGAAATGCTGATCGGAGAACGATGAGCACCCACATGAATCGTACCGGCTACCGCTGCGCCGAGCACCTTAACCGACCGGTGAATTGGCGCGGTGATGGCTGCCCAGAATGCGATGCCGAGCAGCGCGAACGTGCCGAGGTCCGCGCCGCCGAGGCTGCTCGCCGCCGCCGCGAGATCGATCGACGGGAGGCACACCGTGGACCACAGTTCTGAGCCGCCGAAGATCCCGCACCACGCGCACTGCAAGCGGCCGAGGCCGGTCCTGCGCCGATCCTGGACGGGCAGCCTCGAGTTGTATTGCCCAGGTTGCGGCCGGGCAGCCCGCGGTGATGCACCCGCCGAGCAGGGCCAGGAGTTGACTGAATGATCACCGTGGTTGACCGCGCCATCCTGCTGTCCGGCCGCAACCTCGAGGTCATCGTCTACGCGGTCCGGGTCGCCCAACGGGACCGCGCCCGTAACGGCTTGCCCCGTTCCCGAGATCTCGACCAACTCGCTGCTGCCGTGGCCCAGGCCGCAGGCGGACAACCGGACAGCCCCGAGCAGATCGAAGTGCAGGCTGACTACATCAGTTGTTCCGAGGCCGCAAGCATCCTCGGTTGCTCCGAGCGAAGCGTTCGGCGCTGGGCCCCTGGGCTCGGCGGGCAGCTGGTCGGCGGCCGCTGGCTCGTTGACCGGCAGGCGGTCGTTGAGCACGCGGCCGGACAGACACGAATGGAGGAGAGCTCGTGACAGATGACCCGCTGGTCGACGCGCTGCTGCTGCGTGTTGGTCGCGATTATCTCGATGCGTTGACCGAAGACGAGTTGGCCGCGCACGTCGCAGCCACCACCGACGAGGGCGACGCCCACCGCCACCTCGACGACATCGCCGAGCAGCACGGCGAGTCGTCATCCCACACCACCAATCTGGAGGACTGAACAATGCCCAACTACACGCGCCCCAGGGGCCGGCGCGACCCTGAACCCACAGACCTGGCAGCCGTGAAGCGTGCCGCCGCCACAGCCGCCGCCATGACCCAGGAGCCCCGCCCGGCCAGCCGGCACGCCGATCTGCTCGCTGCGCTCCGGACCCGTCTCGGGCTGGCTGCCGACGCCAGCGAGTCGACGATCCTGAACGCCGTCGACAAGGCGACAGCCGCGAAGCGTGCCGCGCGTCGTAAGGTCGCAGCACCCAAGCCTGCGCAGGTGGACGACGCCTATCCGGCGCACTGGACCGAGGCCGGCCGCGCCAAGCTCGCGAAGGCCCACGCCGCCCAGTTCGACGACCCGAGCACCCGGTACCCCGAGAACTGGAAGCGCTAGAAGTGGCCGCCCGCAAGATCCCGACCACGGTTGATCTGTGGATCGTCACCGACCCCGAGGGCATCGCCGTCGAACGCCTCCACACCAATTCCGGCCTGGCGCTGGCCAGGTCGACCCGCACCACGATGCCCAACACCTACAGGTTCAACGAGGCCTTCCCCTGCGGTGCTGTCCTGCCCGCCGACATCCCCGCCGACGTGATCCGCCGCCTGGCGTCCTGCGGATACATCCAGCGGGTTCGCGTCCCACTACCGAAGGAGCAATAACCATGCG
>NZ_JARKPQ010000165.1 GCF_029975155.1 Propionicimonas sp.
ATGCACCGGCGCCGAAAATGCCGGCTCCGCCGAGCGAGCCCTCGCGCTCAGCGCCCGTCCCGGCTGCGTCCGCGGGCAGCCTGATCGCCTCGATGGCGTTCATCGCTGGCGCCGGCAGCTCCGAACTGCGCCGGCGCCGAGATAGCGTGTGCGCATGCTGGCCGGTTTGGCTCGCACGGCTCATCTGGGACCGTGTCTCGCCATCACTGTTCTCACCGTGCTGGTGGGCGTCGCCTCCGGGGTGGGCGCCTTGACCCTGCTCGGAGTTGGGTTCGTCGTTCTGCTCGGGCAATTGTCCATCGGATGGTCGAACGACGTCATCGACGCCGACCGCGACCGCGCGGCACAGCGCACGGACAAGCCGATCGCCGCGGGCGAGGTGCCCCCGCGATTGGTTTGGACGGCGGCCCTGGTGTCGTTGACCGCGGCACTGGCCTCGTCCCTCCTGCTCGGAATCTGGTTCGCGGTCGCGCACGCGGTCACGGTCGCAGCTGGGTGGGCATACAACCTCTGGCTCAAGCGGTCATGGGCCTCGGGGATCGCGTTCGTGGTGAGTTTGGGGTTGCTGGCGTCCGTGGCGAGGCTGACCGGCGACACGCCGCAACTGGCCTCTGTCGGCGAAACGCTGGCGGCGGCCTCGATCGGTTTCTCGGTGCACCTGGCGAACACTCTGCCTGACCTCGACGACGACGTGCGGGCAGGCGTGCGCGGGCTGCCGCACCTCCTGGGCCGCCGGGCCGCCGCAGCGATCGGTTTCATCACGCTCATCGCCGGCGCGGCGGTGCTCACCATCGAGATCGGGCATCCGGCGGCACTGGTCGGGCTCGCACTGGTCATCGCGATCGGCGTGTGGGGCCTGGTGGCTTCCCTCAACAGAGCAACCCGCCTGGTCTTCCGGCTGGTCGTCGCGGCGGCGCTTCTGCTTGCCGTCGAACTGGTCGTGGTCTCCGCGCTGCGCTGAGCCCCGACCGCGCTCACGCCCCGCGGTCGAGACCCATCGTGTACAGCCAAGCCAATACCCGAGCCGACGGGGTTGCCAACGCTGCACCAATCACGGCGCGGCGGCCGGCATCGGTGAGCGTCCCCGCCGGACGCCCCAGGGCGGTGTTGACGGCTGCCAGCCGCGCGGCCCGCCGAGCCGAGCTGATTCGCATCCGCTCCCAGCGCGCCAGTTCGGCGTCGGGTGGCTCACCCGTGCGCACCCAGAGCGCCAGCAGGGGCGCCAGACCCGCGGCGTCGAGCAGCCCAAGATTCATGCCCTGGCCCCCAATGGGGCTGACCTCGTGCGCCGCGTCGCCGATGACCAGCAGACCCCCGTTGCGCATCCCGCGGGCCGTGAAGCGCCGCACGCCGAACTCGGTCGCCTCGTGCACCGCGCCCGCGGCGTCGTCCTCACCCCGAGCGGCAAGTGCTGCGCGCAGCCTGTCGGCAGCGGCCGCGCCGCCCGCGGTGGGTGGATCCCAGGCGACGAATCGCCGCCGGCCACCGGGCAGCGGAAACGACTCGAGCACTCCCTGAGCGTCGAGATGAATGACCGCACAGCCGGCGTCCTCCCGCGGCGGCAGGGGGATATCCGCCATGACGTAGCGGTCGCGGTAGGCGTGGGCGGCCGTCCCCCGGTAGGTAAGACCGCGCGACGACCAGCCTCCGGCGATCACGACGATCGGCGCGGTCAGTTCTGCGCCATCGTCCAGCGTGACGCGAACAGCGCGTCGCCCGGGTGACACCCGGGCCACCCCGACACCGCGGCGCGGCGGCGGTGCACCGGCGGCCAACGCCGCCTCGGTGTCGCTTTGTGGGAGGGTCGCGATGAACCGGAAGCGGGTCGACAGACAGCCGAAAGACAAGGTCCCCAGGGTGCGGCCGTGCGAACGCGCCTCCCCCCGCGAGACTGGCACGGCAGTGGCCAGCAGGCGCTCGGTGATGCCGGAGGGTTCGAGGGCCGCGAGCACGGGCGGGTGCACCCCGATCGCGCGGGTGCCGGTCGACGCCAGCGCGCGCCGCTCGACCAGCGTGGCGGCGACGCCGTGGCGGGCAAGCTCCGAGCCGAGCAGCAGCCCGACCGGCCCGGCGCCGACGATCAGAACCTCAGTCACGAGCCGCACCTTCGGCGAGAGCGAACAGGCGAAACGGCGCAAGCCCTTCCACGCGCCAGCCGGCGCCAAGCAGCGCCGCCAGCTCGGCGGGCCGATAGCTTCGCCGAATCGAGCGCAGACCATCGGTGCGCAGGAAGGTGCCCGGGGCCAGCGGCGTGATACCGACAGCGAACAGGCCGTAGGCGAGACGTCCGCGGCTGATGTCGCTGTGCAACACCACCCCGGTGGACAGCGCTCGCGTGTCGTCGGCGAACGCCGCCAGGCCGGAGGCGTCCAGGTGATGAATCACGTGGTTGGACACCACCGCATCGAAGGTCTCCCCCGCTACCCGCAGCGCGGCGGAATCCACGCTCCGGAACTCGATGCCGGCTGTGGCCCGCCGCCGCGCAACGTGCAGCGCGCGCGGGTCGGGGTCGGCGCCGGTCCAGGTGACTTCCAAGTGATCGCGGCGGGCCAATGTGGCGAGTCTTGTCAGCACATCACCGCCCCCGCAGCCCAGGTCCAAGACTCGCGCCGGACGATCGAGGCTTGCCAGGTACGGTCGAAGGTATCGCCGATAGAGGCTTCCCCAACCCGAGATCATCCGATTGACCACGCCGAAGCGGCGGTAGGTGCGCGCAAGCCGCTGCGGATCGCAGGCGGGATCGTCCATCAGCTCCACGAGGTCATCGGCCCGCTCGGAGAGCCTTCCCGGGGTCATCTCGGGGCCGGGGCCAGTGCGAACGCGGGCGCGGCCGGGCTCTGCTGCGGCGCGGTGCCCACCCGGGCGCGCAGTTCGGCGATCTCGACGGTCAGCCCAGGCCCGAACGCGATTCCCAAGACGCGCTCGCCGTCGGTGAGCGTGGCGTCGGCAAGAAGCCGCTGCAGGACGAAGAGTACCGTCGCCGAGGACATATTGCCGTTGGCCCGCAGCACTTCGCGGGAGTGGTCGAGCGCGTTCGGTGCCAGCCTCATCGCATGCTCGAATCGGTCGAGAATGCTGCGGCCTCCGGGGTGGACGGCCCAGCGGTCGATCTCGCCGCGGGCGAGCACCGGGGCCAGCAGCCCGGCCACCTCGCGTTCGATGATGCGGGGCACCTCTTGGGTGAGCGTCATCTCGAATCCGTGATCGCCGACGGTCCACTGCATGTCGGCAGCGCCTTCGGTCGTGAGCCCGGTCGCGAATCCTTCCATGGCGAGCGACGGGCCACGCGCCGCGCGGGCTGCCGAGACGATCGCTGCCCCGGCGCCGTCGGCGAAGACGGCCGAGGCGAGAATCTGGTCGGTGTCGCTCGAGGGCGCCAGGTGAATCGTGCACAGTTCGCCGCAGGCAACCAGGACGACGGCGCCGGGATCCGCCGCGCAGATGCGATATGCCGCGCGCAACGCGGGAAAGGCGGCCGCGCAGCCGACGAAGCCGATGTGATCGCGTTGGGCACTCGACGCAAGCCCGAGATCGCGCACGAGCCGGAAGTCTGGCCCGGGGGCGAAGAAGCCGGTACAGCTGGCCGTCACGACATGGGTGATCTCGGCGGCCAGCACGCCGGCGGCTTGCAGTGCGCCACGGGCCGCCCGAGCGAACAGCTTCGGTGCCTGCTCGACATAGATGGCGTTGCGCTGAGCGGTGGTCGGCCGTTCGAAGGCGCTGGTTTCGAGATTGATGAAACCGGACGGCACGCCACCGAAGTCGGTCAGTACCGTATGCCTGGTGTCGATTGCCG
>NZ_JARKPQ010000172.1 GCF_029975155.1 Propionicimonas sp.
TGCCGCAGCCAGCGCGTTCGATCCTGCCGGTGAGCGGGCGCTCAAACGACGGCTGAGAGTAGGGCCATCTCATAGCCCTGAGTCGAGGCGGTCATCGTAGGTTTCGCGAGCTTTCATGACCTCTTGGACGTGTTCTTCCGCCCACCGACCCAGCGCGGACAACGGTTCATGCAGCGTCTGCCCGAGCGCCGTGAGTTCGTAGTCCACGCGCGGCGGCATCACGTCGTAAGCAGTACGCGTGACGATCCCGTCACGCTGGAGGTCGCGCAGGGTCTCAGCAAGGACCTTGCCGCTGATTCCATCGACGGCTCTGAGGATTGCCTTGTATCTGAGTGGACCATCTTCCAGGGCGATCACGATCATCGCCGTCCACTTGTTCGCGATCTTTGCCAATGAGGTGCGTGAGGGGCAGGTCGCCACCATCACGTCCCAGTCCGGGACAGACACGGAAGCCTCCTGACAGTTACGTTGAGGTAACAGGTAACCAAATGTAACCATGGAACTCCAAGAAGCCCAACTGCATGAGGAGAACAACCATGACTGATTCCACCCCCGCTACCGTGGCTGCGGACTACTTCGACGCGCTCAGCCGGGGCGACGTTCCCGCAGCCATGGGACTGCTAAGCGCGGACGTGGTGTGGCACCAGCCCGGCAACCACCGATTCTCGGGACACCACGCCGGTCTGAACGGCGTCGGTGCGTTGCTCGGCGGAATGATGGAGGTCAGCGAGGGCACTTTCGCCTTGACCGTGACCGGACCCTCGATGGTCAACGGCAACCTCGTCGCGGTTCCCGTGCGCTTCGCCGGGTCCCGCGCAGAAGCGGCCATGGACATGGGTGGCATCGACTTGCTCACCGTCCGCGACAGCAAGATCGTCGAGGTGCACCTGTTCTCAGAGGACGCCGCAACCGAGGACGCCTTCTGGGGACGTAACTGACCTACGCCCAACCTCGACTCATGCAGGCAACAGTGCCTGCACGAGTCGCCCGCGCGGCGGCAAGTGCCAACGACGAGCGCACTCATCCGCTGTCCGCGACAGCTTGGGGGTGTTCTTGTCCATGTCGCCGGGCCAAGAGGGCTGGCTGGTGTTCTCCCCCACATGGCTTCGGGGCCTTCAGACGTTCGTTTGTTGGACGGCGTTGCGTACGCTGCACGATCCTTCGAGTCCAGTCGGCCAGCGACGGGACGCTCATCGGGCCGCAGCATCTCAACGAGCGGGTCGACCCGGGTCCACGGGGCACGATGAAGGGAAGGCCTGCTCGTACAGACGCTGCGCGCGCTCGAGCACCGGATCGGTGCTTCTGCTGAACGGAACCCAGTTGCCCTCGTCTGGGCGGATGGCGAGTTCGACTCTTAGTTGATCGCGCGCCTCGGCTATCCGGCGGTGGGCGGTGCTCTCTGAGTAGCCGAGGTCGTCCGCGATCGCCCGCATCGGGTTGCCCTTGATCGAAGCCAGTAGTGGCTCGCGCAGGGACGCTGGTAGCTGCTCCACAGCACGCGCGATACCGGCGACCGACTGGCGCTCTTGGACGACTTCGCCCGGATTCGGCGCGCTGCTCGCTGGTTCCCTCTCACCGAAGGCCACCGCGATCGGTCGAGGGCCGCTGGCGCGCTTGCGGACCACGCCGGCGTCGTCGACCCCGCGCATCCGGGCGTGCTTGATCGTCATCCAGGCGTAACTCGCCCAACCCTCTGGGCTGGTTCGGTGAGGGTCGAACCGGTAGGCAGCGCCCATCAGTTCGACGAACATCTGACCGCGAACGTCCGCGACGTTCGGGGTCCGTCTGGTCTGGGCGTACACCATCGGAATGACCGAGCCGACCAAGTCGGCCACGGCCTGCTGCCCCTCGGCGACCAGTTGCGGCCAACGCTCTGGGTCGATCCCTCGGAGGCTGTCGGGCGGGTTCGCCGGATCTGCCGTCCCTGCGGCGACGCCAAGGTCGCGGGCCTGGCAGAGCGCCAGGATGGAGGGGCCGTCCAGGACGGTCCCCGGGGTGATCGTCGGTTGCATGGGCGCGATCCCTGCCGAGGCTCGGGGTTCCCGCGCGGCTGCGGCATTGGGCTCCATCGGTACGGGCGGCGTCAGGGCTTCCGGCAGGTCGATGTCGCGCAGCATCCGGGGGTTGGTCAGGTATTCCAATGCGAGTTGACTGATCCGGGCGGCAGCCCGATGGGCCGACGGCTCGCCGGTGAGATTGGCGACCAGAACCGCTTGGCCGAGACCCGAGCGCAGGAGCGCGTCCAGGCGATCCTGAGAGGGCTCGGCGGGCTCGGGGCGTCCGGTCAGTTGCCGCACTGCGGTGCCCACCTGGAGCATCACGGCTTGGTCGACGCGGGTGGCGCCCAAACGTCGACCGTCGATCTGGCCCAGTGTGGTCTGGTGTGCTCGGGCGAGCTCGCGAATGTTGCTGAGGAGGGCGTCCGCGTACGGCGCGGGCAGTGCGCCGGCGCTTCTGGCTTCGTCCACTAGGGCGTGACTGTTGCGCAGGATCGCCAGGTGCCCGAGCGCCACGCTGCGGCGCACGATGGGGGCGGCGTGGACGGGCTGCACCGCCGCGAGGGCATCCTGCCAGGCCGCCAGGCCGACGCTGGCGGCAGACCGGCTGGCTGGGGCGTGGATCGCGCCGTCGAGTGCGGTCTCGCCAGCCAGCAGCCATGCCTTCGCGCGGTCGTCCGGCGTCCGGACGCGCACCCAGTGCACGAGTTCGTAGGCGACGTGGTTGAGGGTCGCCGCGTCGCGCTGCCGGTCGAAGTCAGTGCGGGCCGCCATGTCCTGGCCGACGTCGGCGAGCGCCGCGTTCACAGCGCCCAGCGACGGGGCCAGGATCGGCTTCACGTCCGCAGTCCGCACTGCGCCAGTCGTCGCGGTGGCCAGCAGCGCGAGGGGGTCAGCTGTGGAGATCGGGCCGAGCGCTCGGCGGATCGTCACCAAGCTGGACACGGTCTGGGTCCAGTCG
The DNA here is from genome assembly GCF_029975155.1 of Propionicimonas sp. Taxonomy (GTDB): domain Bacteria; phylum Actinomycetota; class Actinomycetes; order Propionibacteriales; family Propionibacteriaceae; genus Propionicimonas. The sequence continues at coordinate 2,959 of NZ_JARKPQ010000172.1, forward strand.
GCCATCAGATCCAGCGTGAGAGGCGGCTCGGCCTCCCACTCGAGGCGGGCGAGTTCCCGCCGGACAGCCTGCCACATGGGCCGTTACCCTCGCCGTCCGACAGCGCTGTCCGACTCCCTGCGGACGTCGGCCAGCAGCACCCGCAACCGGGCCAAGTCGGGCAGCTCTGCGGCGAGGGCCAGGTCCCAGGTCTGAACCTCGCGCAAAGCGTGCTCGACGCACTCGAGCGCCGTCAGTCGCGTCAGTCCCGGGACGTCCACGGGCCGGCTCGACAGGTGAGTGGCCGCCATCAACAGCGAGATCCCCATCGCCTCGTGGATCATCGCGGCCAGGTCGTCCCAGCGATCAGCAGTCAGCATCGTCGCCCGCCCCAGCAGCAGATCGACCTTGGCGATCGACTCGGCGGGCATCGGCATTCCGGTCATGATCGTGATCCCTTCCTTCCAGTTGTCCTCGGATCTTGGGCGGCGCGCCCACGAATCCCTTCGCCCGTGCAAGTCACCAGGCGTGTGTGCGAGCGCCACTGTCCACAGGGCTCAGGGCCACGCCGCCGAACAGATGTGCAGGATCGGCGTCCGGCGTGGGTCGCGGTGGGCCGGACGGGCAGCACTACCGGACGCCGCGTTTCCGGAGCGGCTCGCGTGGCCGACGACCGTTCGAGATCCGCGAGCGCCTGCGTCACGAGACGCTCATGGCTGGCACGCGTCCACGGCAGCAGGTACGTCAGCCCGATCACCACGACGATCCCCACGGTGGCTGAGTGCTGGCCGGCGACGACGGTCTGCCAAAGGGCGATGCCGGCGACCGCCATGCGCATCCGCCAGGCGAACCCGATCAGCGGGAGCCCGGACGCGCAGTGGGCGAATCCGTTCACGAATGAGCCGAGCACCTGCCACGGCCAGGTGAACCACTGGTAGGCGACATCGAACCGTCCCGCCGACACCAACTGACGCTGCCGCGCTCGAGCGAGCAGCGCGGGTAGGTCGGTTCGCCCGATCCAAGCCGCCGGCACGATGAGGTCGCGGCGTCCGGCCTGCCCGATCCCCGCGGCCTGTCGACCGGTGGCCCAGACCCGGACCCCCGGGTCGCCGGGCACCGCGAGTGGGGTGGAGGTGTGGCGCGCCCACCACACCAGGCGGACGATCACTGGTTCGGCGACGACCCCGGCGACCGTGCCTACGACGATGACCGTCAGGACGCCCCACGCCGCGGGAACGGGCAGCGCTTCGATGGCCAACAGCCACACCACCGCGGAGATCACCACCCGCGGCAACCTCATAAGCACGCCTGCTCGGCGAAGTTGGCCGCTTCGAAACGGGTAATCCGTTGACGTCGTCATGATGGTCCTCCTCGACCTCCCGATACTCGGGAAGCTACCGGTCGCCACTGACGGTTTCCCTGGCCGTCGAGGCACCATCGCCGGTGGCCGGCTGGGCCGCGAGCCTCACCAGCCGTGCGGCTTCCTTCCCGACGAGGTCGCACCACTGGGCTGCCTCCGCCATGCTCAGGCCACTGGACGCCAGTTCCTTGA
>NZ_JARKPQ010000177.1 GCF_029975155.1 Propionicimonas sp.
GGAGTCGTCCGAGGTGGACGTCATCCTCGAGTCCGCCGGTGACAAGAAGATCCAGGTCATCAAGGAGGTGCGCGCGCTGACCAACCTGGGCCTGAAGGAGGCCAAGGACCTGGTCGAGGCCGCCCCGAAGCCGGTCCTGGAGAAGGTCGCTCGCGACGTCGCCGCCAAGGCGAAGGAGGCCCTCGAGGCCGCCGGCGCCGCGGTCAGCGTGAAGTGACTCTGATCAGCTGATACTGCACGCCCAGGTGGCGGTGGCCCTGAGGGGGTCACCGCCGCTTCGGCGTTCAGCTACGGCAGCCGGTCACTTGATGCTGACCGCGGCGCCGGCGGCCTCGAGGGCCTCCTTGGCCTTGGCGGCCGCGTCGCGGGCGACCTTCTCCAGGATCGGCTTCGGAGCGGCCTCCACCAGGTCCTTGGCCTCCTTCAGGCCGAGGTTGGTGAGCGCGCGCACCTCCTTGATGACCTGGATCTTCTTGTCGCCGGCGGACTCGAGGATCACGTCCACCTCGGAGGACTCCTCCACCTCCTCGGCGCCACCGGCGTCGCCGCCGGCGGCCGGGGCGGCGGCAGCCACGGCCACCGGAGCGGCCGCGGTGACACCGAAGGTGTCCTCGAACAGCTTCACGAACTCGGAGAGCTCGATCAGGGTCATCTCCTTGAAGGCGTCAAGGAGCTCGTCAGTAGTGAGCTTCGCCATTGTCGGCGTCCTTTCTCTTATTCGGATGCAGCGTCAGCCGCGTCGGTAGTGGCCTCAACAGCGGGCGCTGCATCGGTCGCCGGGGCGTCCCCGGCCGGCTTCTGGGACTTCAGGGCTTCCAGGACGCGGGCGGCCTGGGACAGCGGCGCGGCGAACAGACCAACGGCCTTGGCCAGGTTCCCGTTCATCGCACCGGCGAGCTTGGCGAGGAGCACCTCGCGCGACTCGAGGTCGGCGAGCTTCTTCACCGACTCGGCGTCGAGGACACGACCGTCCATGACGCCACCCTTGATCACCAGATGCGGGTTCGCCTTGGCGAAGTCGCGCAGACCCTTCGCCACGGTGGCGACGTCACCGTGGATGAAGGCGATCGCGGTGGGGCCGGCGAACTGGTCGTCCAGGCCCTCGATGCCCGCTTCGCGGGCGGCGATCATGGTCAGCGTGTTCTTCGTCACGGCGTAGGTGGCGTCCTCACCAAGGGCCCGGCGCAGTGCCTTGAGGTCCTTGACGGTGAGTCCGCGGTACTCGGTCAGCACGGCGGCCGCGGAAGAGCTGAACTGTCCAGCCAGCTCCGCGACGGCGGCTGCCTTGTCCGGCCTCGCCATGGGTCTCCTTCCCATCTCTGGTTCAACGCCTCGACCGCGGGAAAAGGAAAAGCCCTGGTGCGCAGGCAACCAGGGCGAACAACTCTGACGAGCATTCAGGTTTCACCTGCGCGGGATTTGCCTTGCCTGGCGAGCCAGGCCGAGTACCAGCGGTCTACGGCAGGACGAACTCTACCGAACGGTCCGCGCCCCGGCCAAATCGCCCCCACCGAACGCCGAACGCCTCCGTTTCGGTCAAACGCCACAGCGTGGGCTGGAGCGAATGACCGGAACGGAGGCGTTCGGTGCGAAGCGATTACTCGGCGGACGGCTTCGTCCTGGTCGGGTCGACCGGGACGCCGGGGCCCATCGTGGAGGTGATCGTGGCCTTCTTCAGGTAGCGGCCCTTGGAGGCGCTCGGCTTGAGCCGGAGCACCTCGTCGAGCGCCGCGAAGTAGTTCTCGGTGAGCTGCTGCTCGGAGAACGACGCCTTGCCCACGATGAAGTGGAGGTTGGCGTGCCGATCCACGCGGAACTCGATCTTGCCGCCCTTGATGTCGGACACGGCCTTGGCCACGTCCATGGTCACCGTGCCGGTCTTGGGGTTCGGCATCAGGCCGCGCGGACCGAGCACCCGGCCCAGGCGGCCGACCTTGCCCATCAGGTCGGGGGTGGCGACGACGGCGTCGAAGTCGAGGTAGCCGCCGGCGATCTTGTCGATCAGCTCGTCGGCGCCGACCTCGTCGGCGCCCGCCGCGATGGCGTCGTTGGCCTTCTCACCGGTGGCGAAGACGAGGACCCTTGCCGTCTTGCCGGTGCCGTTGGGGAGGTTCACTGTGCCCCGGACCATCTGGTCCGCCTTGCGGGGGTCGACGCCGAGCCGGAAGGCGACCTCCACGGTCTCGTCGAACTTCGCCGACGCGTTCTTCTTGACGAGTCCAAGGGCAGCCTCGGGGCTGTACAGCTGGTTCTCGTCGATGCTCTCGGATGCGGCCCGGTAGGCCTTGCTGCGCTTCATGCTGGTCTCTCTCGGTTCGTCCGGCCCTCGTGTGGACCGGTTGCCAGGCGTGGTGCGGGCGCGCGGCCCTTCCACTGGTCGGGTTGGTTCAGAGCTGGACGTCCACGCCCATGGACCGGGCGGTGCCGGCCACGATCTTCATGGCGGCGTCGATGTCGTTGGCGTTGAGGTCGGGCATCTTGGTGTTGGCGATCTCGCGCACCTGGTCGGCAGTGAGCGTGCCCACCTTCTCCTTGTGCGGACGAGCGGAGCCGCTCTTCAGCCCGGCAGCCTTCTTGATCAGCTCGGCGGCCGGCGGGGTCTTCGTGATGAAGCTGAAGGTGCGGTCCTCGTAGATCGTGATCTCGACCGGGATGATCGTGCCACGCATCGCCTCGGTCTCGGCGTTGTACCGCTTGCAGAACTCCATGATGTTCACGCCGTGCGGGCCGAGCGCGGTGCCGACCGGCGGGGCAGGAGTGGCTGCGCCCGCGTTCAGGGCCACCTTGACGATGGCGGCCACTTTCTTCTTGGGAGGCATTCTGGGTTGGGTCCTTCTCGTTGGTTCCTCTTGCGGGCCGGACGACCGGTTGGCCGCCGGCGATGCGAGCGCGTCAGACCTTCTGGATCTGGCCGAGGGTCAGGTCGACCGGGGTCTCCCGGCCGAGGATCTCGACCAGCGCCTTGAGCCGCTGGCTGTTCGCATTGATCTCGGTGATGGTCGCGTGCACCCCGGCGAAGGGGCCCTGGACCACCATGACGGAGTCGCCGGCCTTGAAGTCGGCGATCTCGACCTTCCGGTTCCGCGGCTTCGCGCCACTGGAGGCGGCCGCCGCCCGGGCCAGGGCGGCCGGGGCGAGCATCTTCTCCACCTCTTCGAGGCTCAGCGGGACCGGGGCGTTGGCGTGGGCGACGAACCCGGTCACGGACGGCGTGTGCCGGACCGCGGCCCAGGATGCGTCGGTGAGTTCCATCCGGACCAGCACGTAGCCCGGCAGCACGGTGCGGGTGACCGACTTGCGGGCGCCGTTGCGGGTCTCGATGACCTCCTCGGTCGGCACGACGGTCTCGAAGATGTAGTCCTCCATGCCGAGCGTCTTGACCCGGTTGTCGAGGTTCTGCTTCACCCGGTTCTCCATGCCGGAGTAGGTGTGGATCACGTACCAGTCGCCGACCTGGCTGCGCAGCTGCTGGCGCAGCTCCTCGATGACCGCCTCCTCGTCGGCATCCGGAACCGCCGGCACCGGCTCGGGCTCTGGCTCCTCGCCGCCGAGATCGAGCAGCAGGTCGTCGGCCTCGGTCTCCACCGGGCCGCCGAAGTCGAGGTTCAGCTCGAGCTCGTCCGTCTCGGGCGCGTCCGGCAGGCCGAGGTCGATCTCGAAGTCGTCCGAGCCGCCGGTGCCGAAGTCGTCCTCGCCTGAATTGTTCTCAGTCACTACCTACTCACTTCCTCGTCGTCAGCCCAGGGCCTTCAGCATCAACCAGCCGAACGCGAGGTCCAGCACGGCGACGATGCCGATCATGATCAGGACGAACACCAGGACGACGACGAAGTACTGCTGAAGCTGGTTGCCGGTCGGCCAGACCACCTTCTTCAGCTCCGCGACCGACTCACGCACGAACTGGGCCGGCGTGGTCCGCCGCTGTTCGTCGTCCGTTCCCGCCCGGCGCTGTCTGGGCGTGGCATGGCCCTTGCCGGCCGGCTGCTCCGCCTCCGTCCGGCGGACCGGGCGGGCGCTGGCAGCGGCGAGCGCGACCTGCTCCTCCTCGGTCAACTCCACGTCGTCCAGCCCCATGGCCGCGAGGTCGAGGTCGTCGGTGGGGTCGCGAGGGACATCGGCGTCTGCCAACTCCGGTTCGTCCGCCACGGGCCGTCCTTACTGTCGCTGTCGTGGGTGATGCTGGCCGGTCGTCGAGCCGACGGCTGCCCAGCAGGGCAAGAGGGACTTGAACCCCCAACCTGCGGTTTTGGAGACCGCTGCTCTGCCAATTGAGCTATTGCCCTTCGACGACCCCACCAGCGGGTACCCGGCGCCTCGTGGGCATGGGCCAGCAGGTGATGGTCACCAAGTACAGGATTGTAAGGGTTTTGCACAGGCGAGTCGAACCGGACGGGCGCCCGGCGACCCGCCCGGTGTCACAGCACGGCAGCGATCGACGCGGCCACCCGGTCGACGTTGCCGGGGTTCAGCGCGGCGACGCAGATCCGGCCGGCGTCGGTGCCGTACACACCGTGCACCTCGCGCAACTGCTGCATCTGCGCCGCCGACAGACCGCAGTAGCTGAACATGCCGACCTGGTCGGCGATGAACCCGAAGTCACGGCCGGCACCGGCAGCGGCCAGCGCATCCACCAGCGCCGTGCGCATCGAGCGGATCCGCAGCCGCATGCCCTCCAGTTCGCTCTCCCACACCCCGCGCAGGTCGGGATCGGCGAGCACCGTGGCCACCACCGCCGCGCCGTGGGTGGGCGGGTTGGAGTAGATCGTGCGGATGGTCACCTTCACCTGGGAGAGGACGCGGGCGGCCTCGTCCGCGTCCGCGGCCACGATGCTCAGGCCGCCGACCCGCTCGCCGTACAGGCTGAAGCTCTTGCTGAACGACGACGCGACCAGCATCGGGATGCCGAGCGCCGCGAACCGGTCGATCACCGCGCGGTCGGGCTCGATGCCGGCGGCAAAGCCCTGGTAGGCGAGGTCGAGGAACGGGACGAGCCGGCGCGCGGCCACCACCTCCGCCACCTGCGCCCAGTCGGCGCCGGACAGGTCGTACCCGGTGGGGTTGTGGCAACAGGCGTGCAGCACGACGACCGTCCCCGGCTCGGCGGCGGACAGGTCGGCGACCATGCCGGCCACGTCGACTCCGCCGAGAGCCGGCGCGTAGTACCGGTAGCTGCGGACGTCGAAGCCCGCGCGGCTGAACAGCGCCTGGTGGTTCTCCCAGGACGGGTCGGAGATCAGCACGGTCGGCAGGGCGTCCGTCCGGCGGAGGAACTCCGCGCCGAGCTTCAACGCACCGGTGCCACCCAGCCCCTGGACGGTGACCACCCGGGCCGAGGCGACCGGCTCGGAGTCCGCGCCGAACACGAGCTCCCGCACGCCCCTGGTGTAGGCGGGCAACCCGTCGATCGGCAGATAGCCGCGAGGCGTGGGCGCGGCCGCGAGGCCGGCCTCCGCCGCGCGCACGCAGTCCAGCAGCGGCACCTTCCCGTCCTCGCCCAGATAGACGCCCACACCGAGGTTCACCTTGTCCGGGCGCGGGTCTGCCACGAAGGCCTCGGTCAGGCCGAGGATCGGGTCGCGGGGTGCCAGCGGGACGTTCGCCAGGATGCTCACGGGTGGTCTTCCTTTCACGGGCCGCGGCAAAGTCTACGGGTCGAGCGTCATGCCGATCAGGACCGGTTCCGGAACCAGGCTGATGTCGTAGGCGTGTCGCACGCCGTCGCGGATCTCGCGGGCCAGCGCAACGACGTCCGCTGCCGACGCCCCGCCCCGGTTGGTCACCGCGAGGGTGTGGCGGGTGGAGAGCCGGGCGAGTCCCGCGCCGTAGCCACGACTGAAGCCCGCGTGCTCGATCAGCCAGGCGGCGCTGGTCTTCACCCGTCCGTCCGGCTGGGGATAGCGGGGGGCCTCCGCGGGCAGGGCGTCCACGACCGCGGTGTCCACGACCGGGTTGGTGAAGAAGCTGCCGGCGCTCCAGGTGTCGCGGTCGGCGGCGTCCAGCACCATGCCCTTGCTGCGCCGCAGCTCCAGGACCGCCTCGCGCACGTCGCCCAGCGGCACCCGCGCGCCGGGCTCGACGCCCAGCACCCGGGCGAGCTCCGCGTAGCGCACGGGGGCGGACAGCGTGCCCAGTGCGAACTGGAAGCTCACCGACAGCACCACGAACCGGTCCGGGGTCGCCTTGAACAGCGAACTGCGGTAGCCGAAGTGGCACTCGGCGGCGCTGCGGGTGACCACCCGCTGGTCCTGCCGGTCCCAGACCCGCACCCGGGCGATCGTCTGGGAGACCTCCTGACCGTAGGCGCCGACGTTCTGGATCGGAGTGGCGCCGACCAGGCCGGGAATCCCGGACAGTGCCTCGACGCCGACGCGCTCGGCGGCCACGGTGGCCTCGACGAAGGCGTCCCACGGCTCCCCCGCCGCGACGCTGACGAAGGCGCCCGAGCAGGCGGCGACGTCCTCGGTGTGGACGCCACGCAGCCGTCCGGTGTGCACGACCGTGCCGTCGAAACCGGCGTCGGCGACGACGACGTTGGAGCCGCCACCGAGCACCAGGACGGGCTCCCCCGCCGCGTCCGCCGCCCGGACGACGTCGATCAGGTCGGCCTCGGTCTCGGGTTCCACCCATCGCCGCGCCGGACCCCCGACGCGCAGTGTGGTGTGGTCGGCGAGCCGCTCAGCCAAGTCGCACCTCGGCCACCGCGGAGCTCAGCACCTTGGCCCCGTCGCAGCGGGCCTCGATGGCGACCGCGGCCACACCGTCCGCGACGGCGGTGACGGTAGCGCCGAAATCGACCACCGCGCCGGTGTCCGCGGGCACAACCACCGGCTTGGTGAACCGGACGGTGTAGCTGAGCACGCGGCCGGGGTCGCCCGCCCAGTCGGAGACGACCCGCAGTGCGGTGCCCATCGTCAGCATGCCGTGGGCGATCACGTCCGGCAGCCCGAGGGCTGCCGCCGCCGCGTCCGACCAGTGGATGGGGTTGAAGTCGCCGGACGCCCCGGCGTAGCGGACGAGGTCGGCGCGGGTGAACGTCCGGGAGAAGCCCGGCAGCACCTGCCCGGCCTGCGCTGCCAGGGGGCTCATGCCGCCTCCTCCGTCGCGGTGTGCACCAGGGTCGAGGTGGCCGTGCACAACACCTCGCCGGAGGCGTTGGCCAGTTCCACGGCGATGGTGATGATCGCCATCGCGCCGCGGACCCGGACCTTGGCGATGCCCAGGGTCGCGGTGACCTCGTCGCCCGCGCGGAGCGGACGCCGCCAGTCGAACCGCTGGTCGGCGTGCACCGTGCGGCTGAGGCTGAGCTCGAGCTCGGGATCGGCGAACATCGCGTCCCAGGCCGCGGAGGCCAGCACGACGGCGAACGTCGGCGGGGCGATCGGGGCGTCGCCGGCGTACGCGGGGTTGTCGGCGTCGCCGAGCGCTGCGGCGAACTCCGCGATCTTGGCGCGACTCACCTCGTACGGCGCCGTGGCCGGGTAGGTGCGCCCGGCGTGGTCTTCACTGATCGGCATGTGCTCAGGGTATCGGGACGAAAGAAGCCGCCCGCGGATGCGGACGGCTTCGGCGAGGTCGCTGAGGTCAGCGAGTCTCGCGGTGCGCGGTGTGCGCGTGGCACTTGGGGCAGAACTTCTTCAGTTCCATCCGGTCGGGATCATTGCGCCGGTTCTTCTTGGTGATGTAGTTGCGCTCCTTGCACTGCGTGCACGCCAAGGTGATCTTGGGCCGGACATCGGCTTGCTTCTTGGCCATCGGCTTCCTCTTTCCCTACGTATGCCTTCTCGGTAGCGGGAGCGGGACTTGAACCCGCGACACAGCGATTATGAGCCGCTTGCTCTACCGCCTGAGCTATCCCGCCCCAGCTCCGGAACTCCAGTGTGCCTGGTTGACGGGCGGTAACTCCGTCTTTCCGGACGCAGAGCCCCCATGCGGAATCGAACCGCAGACCTTCTCCTTACCATGGAGACGCTCTGCCGACTGAGCTATAGGGGCCGGACGGGGGTTGACACTACCGTAGCGGCGGCACACCGCCAAAATCGGCGGCCGGCGGCGCGTCCGCAGCGCTCCCGGCGAGGTCTCGGGCCGCGGCGAAGACGTCGTCCAGCATGGTCGGGGTGAGCCGTCCGGTGAACGTGTTCTGCTGGCTGGGGTGGTAGCAGCCGACCAGCGCGAGCCCGCCGACCCGGGCCACCACGCCGTGCCCGAACCGTGGACGGGGGCGCGGGAGCGGGTGCCCCGCCGCGGCGACGTGGCGCAGGGCGGCGTCCCAGGCGAAGCCGCCCAGGCACACGATCACCCGGACCCGGGGCAGCAGCGCGAGCTCGGCGTCGAGCCAGGGCGCGCAGGTGTCCCGCTCCTGCGGCGTGGGCCGGTTGTCCGGTGGCGCGCAGCGGACGGCGGCGACGATCCGCGCGCCCGTCAGTCGCTGGCCGTCCCCGGCGTGGACGGACGTGTCGGTGGCGGCGAGGCCCGCCCGGTGCAGGGCCGCGAACAGCCAGTCGCCGCTGCGGTCGCCGGTGAACACCCTGCCGGTGCGGTTGCCGCCGTGCGCCGCTGGCGCCAGGCCGAGGACCAGCAGCCAGGCGTCGGGATCGCCCCAGCCGGTCAGGGGGCGACCCCAGTAGGGCTGGCCGGCGAACGCCGCCCGCTTGTCGGTGGCCACCTGTTCGCGCCAGGCGACCAGGCGCGGGCAGGCCCGGCAGACGCTGATCCGGGCGTCGAGTTCTGCCAGGTCGCAGTCGGTGGCGAGTTCGACCACCCGCTCCGGTGTGTTCGCGACCGGCGTGGTCGCGCGGGCCGGATCGCCAGGCCAGCCGGTGCCCGGCGACACCGGCGAGCCGAAGGGCCCGCCCGTGAGCGGGTGGGGCAGCAACGGGTCAGCGGAGGTCGTCGGCATTGGGCAGCTCCGGGTGTTCGGCGACCCAGTGCTGTGGCTGCGGCGACCGCGTCAGCTGCCGCTGCTGTCGCCGGCGCTGCCTGGCACTGGTGGCCGGACGGATCTTCAGCGAACCCACCCCGGCGGAGCCGTGCAGGACCAGCAGCGGCTGGCCCGGACCGGGCACGGCGTCCGCGCGGTTGCGCACGGTGCCCCAGCCCTTGGTGACCTGCTGGGTGTCGACGCCCCAGCCGTCCGGCACGATGATCCGCACGCTGCCGGCACCGCCGAGGACGTCGATGTCGACGACCGGGGCGAGGCAGACGGCCTCGCGGCAGTCCAGCACGACCGAGCCGAAGTCGCCGCTCACGCGGAGGTACGGCGGGATCTCCCACCGTCCTCTGCGCCGCTCCCTGGACATGCCCGCCGACAGGACCAGCCGGTTGCCCGGGCTCCAGCCGGGAGACTGGGGTGCGGTCGGGATGAACTGCTGGTCGCGCCGGCGGGACGGGGGCGTCACCGGCAGGTCGGCGAACAGCAGGTCGAGATCGGCGTAGGTGAGCGCAGCCTGCACGCGGGCAGAACGCTCCGACACCTCCTGGTCGCTCAGCCTGCCCTCCGCCCCGGCGCGCTGCAGCAGTTCGATCGCTTCGCGGCGTTCGGCATTCCCGATCCGCAGGTATCCGGGCTCGGCCATGCCGGTCATCGTAGTTCGGCCGGCCGCGGCGGGCATCAGTCGAGGACGGCGCGGAAGCGGGTCAGGTCCACCCGTCCGGACCGGGTGGGGACGCCGTCGGCGGCGAGCCGGCGCGAGCCCTCGGCCACCAGATGGGGGGCGATGGTCCCGTCCGCCCGAACGACCCGCCACCAGCACGTCTCGCCGCCGCTGCCCGCCAGCACGCGGGCCACCAGGCGTGGGCCGCAGCCGACCACCTTCGCGATGTCGCCGTAGGTGCTCACCTGTCCGGTCGGGATCGCCTCCGTGGCCAGCAGGATGCTGTCGGCCAGTTCAGCCATCGACGCCATGGCCGAACTCTACGGCGCTGATCCCCGTCCACGGCGCGTCGTAGGGTGGACGTGCCGAAGGGAGCCGACGATGACCGAATTCCGGATCGAGCACGACACGATGGGCGAGGTGCGCGTCCCGGCGGACGCGCTGTACGCCGCCCAGACCCAGCGCGCGGTGGAGAACTTCCCGATCTCCGGACGCGGGCTGTCCAGTCACCACATCGCCGCGCTGGCCCAGATCAAGCGGGCCGCGGCGATCGCGAACACCGAGTTGGGCGTGCTGGCCCGTCCGGTGGCGGACGCGATCGTCGCGGCCGCCGACGAGGTGATCGCGGGCCGGCACGACGACCAGTTCCCGATCGACGTCTTCCAGACCGGATCGGGCACGTCGTCCAACATGAACACCAACGAGGTGGTGGCGACGCTGGCGTCCCTGCGGCTGGGCGAGAGGGTGCATCCGAACGACCACGTGAACGCCTCGCAGTCGTCGAACGACGTGTTCCCCTCCTCCATCCACATCGCCGCGGTGCAGGCCGTGACCGATGAGCTGCTGCCGGGACTGGAGGTGCTCGCCGGCTCGCTGGAGGCGAAGGCCGCCGAGTTCGCGGACGTGGTGAAGTCCGGGCGCACCCATCTGATGGACGCCACCCCGATCACGCTCGGCCAGGAGTTCTCCGGCTACGCCACCCAGGTGCGCTACGGCATCGAGCGGGTGCGGGCGACGCTGCCGCGGCTGTGCGAGCTGCCGCTGGGCGGCACGGCGGTCGGCACGGGCATCAACACCCCGCCGGGCTTCTCGGCGCGGGTGATCGAGCTGGTGGCGGAGCACACCGGGCTGCCGCTGGTCGAGGCGAGCAACCACTTCGAGGCGCAGGCGGCGCAGGACTCACTGGTGGAGACCTCCGGTGCCCTGCGGACGATCGCGGTGTCGCTGGTGAAGATCGCGAACGACCTGCGCTGGATGGGCTCGGGGCCGCGCACCGGCATCGGCGAGATCGCGCTGCCTGACCTGCAGCCGGGCTCGTCGATCATGCCCGGGAAGGTGAACCCGGTGCTGCCGGAAGCGACGGTGATGGTGGCGGCGCAGGTGATCGGCAACGACGCGGCGATCGCGTTCGCCGGCGCGCAGGGCAACTTCGACCTGCTGGTGATGCTGCCGGTGATGGCCCGCAACCTGCTGGAGTCGATCACGCTGGTCGGCAACGTCTCCCGGCTGCTGGCCACCCGGTGCGTGGACGGGCTGGTGGCGAACGTGGAGCGCTGCCGGCAGCTCGCGGAGTCGTCGCCGTCCATCGTCACGCCACTGAACCGGATCATCGGCTACGAGGCGGCCGCGAAGATCGCCAAACACTCGGTGAAGGCGAACCTGACCGTCGCCGAGGCCGTGCGGGACCTCGGCTACGTCGAGCGCGGCGAGATCAGCGAGGAGCAGCTGGCGAAGGCGCTGGACGTCACGACGATGACGGGACGGGCGAGCCTCGGTCGCTGAGGACACCACCGGTCACCGGTCTGCGAAGATCGCGGCGAGCCGGTCGCGCATGACCGTGCGGTCGGGGTCGACGCCGGTCCACAGCTGGACGGCGACGGCGCCCTGGTTGACCAGCATGCCGAGCCCGTCGAGCGCGGTCAGTCCGCGGGACCGGGCCGCGGCGACGAGCGCCGTCGTCGGCGGATTCGGGATCACGTCGGCGACGACCAGGGGTGGCCGCAGCGTGTCGAGGTCGACGGCCGGCAGGTCGGCGCCACCGGGATACAGCCCGACCTGGGTCGCGTTGACCAGCAGGTCGAGCCCGGACGGCACGGCCCAGGCGCCCTGCCAGGGTGCCTGCCGGCCGGTCGCGGACGTCCGTGCGCTGATCAGTTCGGCCAGTTCGCGTCCGGGTTCGGGGCGACGGCTGACCACCACCACCTCGGCCGCACCGGCGAGCGCCAGCTCGACCGCGATCGCCCGGGCCGCGCCGCCCGCCCCGAGCACCGCCACCCGGGCGCCGGCCGGATCGATCACCGTCCGCACCGACTCCAGGAAGCCCTGGCCGTCGGTGTTGTGCCCGACCAGGTCGTGGCCGTCGCGCACCACGCAGTTCACCGCGCCGATGATCTGCGCCGACGGCGCGAGCCGGTCGAGATGCGGGATGACCGCGAGCTTGTGCGGGATCGAGCAGTTGAAGCCCACCCAGCCCATGGCGCGGGCGCCGGCGACCGCGTCGGCGAGGTCGCCCGGGGCCACCTCGCAATTGAGGTAGCGGGCGTTGAGGCCGTGGTGAGCGTAGGCGGCCTCCATCATCGCCACGGTCGGGTTCTCGTCGGCCGGCTGGGCGAAGGACCCGGTGATCGTGCTGAGGAAGTGCATCCTGGTACTCCTTGTTCGGTGGGACGGATCGGCGGTCAGGGCGCCGCCGGACCGGAACTGCTGCGGATCTGGACGACCGTGGGGAGCACGATCCGCCGGGGGTGGCGGCGCGCCCGATGCCCCGGGGTCTCCCCGGCGGCCAGGCGGTCCAGGACGAGCCGGGCGGCCTCGCGTCCCTTCTGCGCCAGCGGCTGCCCGACGGTGGTCAGGCCGACCCGCTGGGCCTCGGGGACGTCGTCGAAGCCGGTCACGGTGAGGTCGTCGGGCACGCGGAGCCCACGCCGTCCGGCGGCCTCCAGCGCGCCGAGGGCGAGGACGTCGGCGAGGCAGCACACCGCGGTGATGTCCGGACGGCGGGCGAGCAGGGCGGCCAGCGCCTCGGCACCGGAGTCCCGCGAGTCGACGAACCGTTCCTCCACGCTCACGCCGGCCTCATCGACCCCGGCGGCGGCCAGGCCGTCGAAGAAGCCCGCCAGCCGTTCGCGCTGGACGGAATAGGTCGCCGAGAGCCGGCGGTCCTCGCTGACCGGGCCGTTGTAGCGGCTCGCGCCGAGCCGGGTGCAGACGACCCCTATCCGGCGATGGCCGAGTCCGGCGACGTGAGTGGCGATCTCGCGGGCCGCGGCCCGGTCGTCGAGCCCGACCCAGTCGACCTGCGGTTGCTCGCGGGGCTGATCGACGACCACCAGCGGGACGCCCCGGTCGACGCCGGCGAGCAGGTGCGGGTCGGCGTCCGGGACGCTGTAGACGATCAGCGCGTCGATGGCCGCCGCGCGCACCGGACTGGCGGTGCGCGCCGACGTGGACGGCGGACCGCCGGCCAGCAGCAGCAGGTTGCGGCCGGCCGCCCCGCACACCTCCGCGACGCCGGAGAGGAAGCCCAGCGACGCCGGGTCGTCGAACGCGAACCCGAGATCGTCGGTGAAGACCAGGCCAACGGTGTCGCTGCGGCCGCGACGCAGTTGGCGCGCGGCCGGGTCCGGGCCGGGGTAGCCGACCGCGCGGGCGTGTTCGAGGACGCGGGCCCGGAGGTCTGCGGACACCCGGTCGGGCCGGCTGAACGCGTTCGACACCGTCGCGGTCGAGACACCGAGGTCCGCGGCGATGGTCGCGAGCGAGGGACGTCCGGTTCGTTGCACGGCTTCAGGCTAGCCGAACATTAAGCATTAACACCAGATAATCTCCCCAATTGGTGGCTTTTCATGCAGGATCAAGCGTACCGTTGTCCCCACGGCGTTAATCGATTAAGAGGATGCAACGATGCAGACGGTAACCGCGGACGTGGTGGTGGTCGGCTCCGGGATGGGTGGTGGCACGACCGCGTGGGCGCTCGCCCGGCGCGGCATCGACGTGCTGGTGGTGGAGCGCGGCGAGGCGATCCCCAGGGAAGCCGCCAACCTCTCGCCCCGCGAGGTCTTCATCAACAAGCGCTACAAGCCGGCCGAGACCTGGCTGGACGGCGCCGGCCGCCCGTTCCACCCCGGCGTCCACTACGTCGTCGGCGGCAACACCAAGGTGTACGGGGCGAGCCTGCCGCGGTTCCGGGAGAGCGACTTCGGCCGCATCGAGCACCACGAGGGCGTCTCTCCGGAATGGCCGTTCAGCTATGCCGACCTCGAGCCGTACTACCTGCAGGCCGAACAGCTCTACCGGGTGCACGGAGCGACCGGGGAGGATCCCAGCGAACCATGGCGCAGCGAGCCGTACCCGTACCCGGCCGTCCCGCACGAGCCCTACGTCGCCGACCTCGCGCAACGCCTGCGCGGCGCCGGCGTTACCCCGTCGCCGACCTCGATGGGCATCGACCTGCGTCCGTCCGGCGCCTGCATCCGGTGCAGGACCTGCGACGGCTTCCCCTGCGCCTTCGACGCGAAGGGCGACGCCGAGACCTGCGCCCTGGGCCCGGCGATGGCGACCGGCAGGGTCCGGCTGCTGACCGGGGTCAGGGTGCGGCGGATCTGCACCGACACCTCACCGGGCGCCGTCAGCCACCTCGAGGCCGAGGGGCCGGACGGTCCACTGCGGATCCTCGCCGACCGCTACGTCGTCGCCGCCGGCGCGGCGAACTCCGCCGCCCTGCTGCTCGCGTCCGGCAACGCCGACCACCCCGGCGGCCTGGCAAACTCCTCCGACCTGGTCGGACGCAACTTCATGATGCACAACAACGCCCACATCGCCTGCATGGACCTCGACCGGCGCAATGACGTGGTCTTCCAGAAGACCCTGCAGGTCAACGACTGGTACCACGACGGCGGGGACGGAAAGCCGCTGGGCACCCTGCAACTGCTCGGCAAGGTGCAGGGCATCATGATGAAGAGCTGGGCCACCCGGGTGCCCCTGGCGGCACTGGACGTGTTCGCGTCCCGCAGTGTCGAACTGC
The DNA here is from genome assembly GCF_029975155.1 of Propionicimonas sp. Classification (GTDB taxonomy): domain Bacteria; phylum Actinomycetota; class Actinomycetes; order Propionibacteriales; family Propionibacteriaceae; genus Propionicimonas. Next base: position 14,614 of record NZ_JARKPQ010000177.1, read on the forward strand.
TGGTGATGACCGAGGACCTGCCCCGTCCGGACAACCGCGTGACGCTCGCTGCCGACGGCACGATCACCGTGACCCGGCGCGCCGCGGGCACCTCGACCCATGCCGCCCTGCTGCGCCGGGCCAAGCGGCTGATGCGCAGGGCCGGCTACGACGTGATCGGCGTGCAGCCCTTCGACATCAGCATGAACAGCCACATGTGCGGAACGCTCGTCGCCGGCGTCGACCCCCGGCGCTCCGTCCTCGACCCGTACTGCCGCGCGCACGACGTGGAGAACCTGTGGGTGCTCGACTCCAGCTTCTTCCCGTCCTCGGCCGCGATGAATCCGGCCCTGACCATCGCCGCCCAGGCGCTGCGTGCGGTCGCGGAGTCTGCGCTCGGCGGTTGAGACACGCTGGCCCAGGCAGCACGAAACCCCTCGTCCAACTTGCGTTTGACGAGGGGTTTCAGCGCGTGGCAGGTGTAGGGTTCGAACCTACGTAGGCTTAGCCGACGGTTTTACAGACCGCTCCCTTTGGCCACTCGGGCAACCTGCCGTGCCCGGCAACTGTAGCAAAGCCGGGCCCGCGCATCGAATCACACGGCTCCCCCGGAGGCAGGCCACCCGACAGGCGCCCGATTGCGGTGTCGGCGGCCATCTGATGGCATAGGTGGCGTACCCGAGGCAGGAGAGACAGGTGGCTGGAGAGAGCTCGTTCGACATCGTCAGCAAGGTGGACCGCCAGGAGGTCGACAACGCCCACAACATGGCGGCGAAGGAGGTGCGCAACCGGTTCGACTTCAAGGGCACGGACGCGTCCATCCGGTGGTCGGGCGAGGCGATCGAGATGGAGGCCAACGGCGAGGAGCGCGTGAAGGCGATCCTCGACGTCTTCCAGACCATGCTGGTCCGCCGCAAGGTCGACCTGAAGTCGCTGGACGCCGGCGAGCCGCGGCTGTCGGGCAAGCTGTGGAAGCTCACCGCGTCCATGAGGCAGGGCATCAGCCGCGAGGACGCACAGAAGATCAGCAAGCTGATCCGGGACGCGGGCCTGAAGGGCGTGCGCACCCAGGTGCAGGGCGACGAGCTGCGGGTGTTCGGCAAGAAGCGCGACGACCTGCAGGCCGTGCAGAAGCTCGTCCGCGACGCCGACTACGACTTCGCGGTCCAGTTCGACAACTACCGCTGAACACCTGAGGTGGGCAGCACTCCCTACCTGAGGCTGGACGAGGCGATCCTCCAGCGGAACATCGAGGCGATGGCCCGCGTGGCGGCGACGGCCGGCGTCGCCCTGCGGCCCCACGCGAAGACCCACAAGTCGCCCGAGGTCGCCCGGCGGCAGCTCGCCGCGGGCGCGGTCGGGCTCACCGTGGCCACCATCGGCGAGGCGGAGGTCTTCGCCGATGCCGGCTGCACCGACCTGTTCATCGCGTACCCGCTGTGGGTTGACTCGGCGGCGGCCACCCGGCTGCGCGCGCTCGGTGACCGCGTCCGGCTCGCTGCGGGCTGCGACTCCGTGGAGGCGGCGGCGAACCTCATTGGGTTGCCGCTGGAGGTGCTGGTGGAGATCGACTCCGGGCACCACCGCACCGGGGTGGTGCCGGCCGACGCGGGTCCGCTGGCCGCCCGGATCGCGGACCTCGGGGTTCGCGTGCGTGGCGTGTTCACCTTCCCCGGGCACAGCTACTCCCCCGACGGCCGGCACGCCGCGGCCGTGGATGAGGCCACGGCCCTGGCCACCGCCGCCGAGGCGATGGCCAGGGCCGGCGTCCCGGCGGACGTGGTCAGCGGGGGTTCCACCCCGTCCGCGGGCTTCGTCGAGCAGGGCGTGCTGACCGAGTTGCGCCCCGGCGTCTCCGTGTTCGGCGACGCGCAGCAGGTCGAACTGGGCACGATCGGCTTCGAGGATGTCGCCCTGACCGTGGTCGCGACCGTCGTCTCCCACGCCCACGGTCGCGTGGTCACGGACGCGGGCAGCAAGGCTCTCGGCGCGGACCGCGCGCCGTGGGCGTCCGGCTTCGGACGGGTGCTGGACCGTCCGGACGCGCGGGTGGTCGCGCTCAGCGAGCACCATGCGACGATCGAGTGGCCCGGCGCGCTGCCGCCTCTGGGCAGCCGGGTGCAGCTCGTGCCCAACCACGTCTGCACCACGGTCAACCTGGCCGACGAGTACCACCTGGCCACCGGCGGGACGTGGCCGGTCGCGGCGCGCGGACGCAACGGCTGATGCGGGTCGCCACCGTCAATGTGAACGGCATCCGCGCGTCCGTCCGCCGCGGATTCGCCGACTGGCTCACCGCCCGCGAGTGCGACCTGGTCGCGCTGCAGGAGGTCCGCTCCCCCGCCGACCTGGTGCCGCTGGAGGCCAGCACCGGCTACCACTTCGCCTACCACCCCGGCGACCGGGCCGGCCGCAACGGGGTGGCGCTGCTCTGCCGGACGCCGCCGTCCTCCGTTCGCGAGGGCTTCGGCAATCCCACGTTCGACGCCGAGGGACGCTACGTCGAGGCCGACTACGACCTGGCCGGCTGGCGACTCACCGTCGGCTCGCTGTACCTGCCCAAGGGCGGACGCGCCGACGACACGCCCGCGGAACTCGCCCGGTACCGGCACAAGCTCCGGTTCATGCGCTCCTTCCGGCCCTACCTGACCCGGGCGCGGCTGCGGGCGCGCGAGGACGGCCGGGAGTTCCTGGTGATGGGCGACTTCAACATCGCCCATACCCGCAACGACCTGCGCAACTGGCGCGGCAACCAGAAGAACGTCGGCTTCCTGCCCGAAGAGCGGGAGTGGTTCGGGTCCCTGCTCGGCCCACGGCGCCTGGTGGACGTGGTGCGCCGCGTGCAGCCCGACGTCGACGGCCCCTACTCGTGGTGGAGCTGGATGGGCAACGCCTTCACCAACGACGTCGGCTGGCGGATCGACTACCACCTCGCCACCCCGGCACTGGCCGCCGCCGCGGTGCGGGCCGGCACCGACCGCGCAGACAGCTACGAGGCCCGGCTCAGCGACCACGCCCCGGTCGTCGTGGACTACGCCGACGGCAGCTGAGGGAGTGAACGGGAATGGGACCTGTCCCCGATGTCGGCCGGGGACAGGTCCCATTCCCGTTCAGAGCGGCTCGAAGTAGCTGAGCACCTCGGCGCGGCTGACGTCCTCGATGCGGGCGTGGCTCCAGCGCGGGTCGCGGTCCCGGTCGACGAGTTGGGCGCGGACGCCCTCGGCGAAGTCGGGGCCGGTGGCCAGCCGGACGGCCAGACCCAGTTCCTGCGGCAGCAGGTCGGGCAGGGACGCGATCCGTGCGGCCCGGCGCAAGGCCTCGAGCGTGACGGCGATCGAGAGCGGGCTGCGCCGGCGCAACTCCGCGGCGGCCTCGCGCGCCGCCGGCTCGGTGTGCGCCTCCAGCCGCTGCACGATCGCCACCGGGTCGTCACCGGCGTAGCACTCGGGGATCCAGTCCGCCGCCAGCACCGGGTCGGGGTCCGGAACGGCCCCGGACGCCTCGTCGGCCAGGCCGAGGCGCACCGCGTCCGCCGCGTTGACCGACGCGCCGGTCAGGGCGAGGTGGGTGCCGGCCTCGTCCGGCATCCGGGCCAGCAGTGGCGTCATGAAGACGTCCGGGAACAGCCCGATCTGGGTTTCCGGCATGGCCAGGCGGCTGCTCGCGTCCACCACCCGCTGTGACCCGTGCGCGCTGAGCCCGAGCCCGCCGCCCATCGTGATGCCGGTCATCACCGCGCGGTACGGCTTGGGGAATGCCGCGATCCGCAGGTCGACCCCGTACTCGGTGGTGAAGAACTCGGTCACGTCGCCACCGGTCAGCGCCCGCTCGCGCAGCGCCCGCACGTCCGCGCCCGCGCACAGGCCGCGATCTCCCGCACCGGTCAGCTCGACGGACGCCACGCGGTCGTCCGCCGCGAAGTCGTCCAGGATCCCCGCGAGGGCGTGCATCATCGGCACGGTCAGCGCGTTGATCTGCCGAGGGCGGTTCAGCCGGATCCGGCCGACGCCCGCCACCACCTCGGCAATGACCTCCGGTTCGCTCACCCGTTCCCCTCTCCATTCGCCGCCGCCAGATGGACCTTCCGTTCCTGGGCGTGCCGGTACAGCATCACCAGGATCACGGCCAGGCCCGCGAAACCCAGTGCGACGGCGTCGTTGCGCCAGGCGAGGTTGCCCGCACCGTAGGCCAGCAGGACGGTCGTCACCGCCACCGCCGTGCCGGTGATCCGTTCATTCGGCTTGGTGAGCGGCAGCAGGAGCCCGCCCCAGGTGAGGTACCAGCTGTTCAGGGCGATGCCGCCGAAGGCGAAGATCAGGTACGACCAGCTGAGGAAGGTGACCGGACGGCGCCGGCCGACGGTCAGGCCGAGCCAGCCGATCCCCACCACGGTCAGCGCGAGTCCGAGGTAGCGGAGCGCATCCATCGCCACCTGGCCCGCCGCCGGCTGGCCGAAGAACTCCAGCGCATACTTCAGCCCTGCCCCGACAAGGGTGAACGGAGCCAGGGTCACCACCTTGCCGGGCACGTCCGCCGCGTTCACCCAGCCAAAACCGAGGCCGGTGACCAGCGAGATCGCGACGAACGTCGCCACCGCGACCGCCAGCGAGAGCACGAGCCGCAGCAGTGCTCCGGACGTGTCCCGCCAGCGGAACGTCCGCCACGGATGGCCGATCAGGGCCACCGGGTAGAAGGCGAGGATGGCCGGTTGCTTGATGCACGCCCCGATCCCGACGACCACGGCCGCCCACCAGAACTTGCCCTCGAACGCCAGCCACAGGGCCAGCACGACCAGGCCCATCATCAGCGCGTCGTTGTGGGCCCCGCCGACGAAGTCGATGATCACCAGGGGGTTCACCACCGAGAACCACGCGGTCATCTGCACGTCGGCGCCCATCCGCTGCGCGATCCGGGGCAGGAAGTAGGCGATCAGCCCGACCCCGACCAGGGCGGGGATCCGCATGGCTACCGCCGAGTAGTAGGGGTTGTTCCCGGCGAGCACCACCAGGCCGTGGAACATCTCCAGGCTGAGCGGCGGGTACATCGCCGTGGTGTAGCGCCACAGCCAGGCCGCCTGGTCGGCGAACGGGCCCGGCAGCACCGAGATCGGGTTCGTATACGGATTCAGCCCGTTGCGCAGCAGCCAGCCCTCCGCGGCGTAGGCATAGGCGTCATGGCTGAAGATCGGCGGGGCCAGCAGCAACGGCAGGCTCCACAACAGGGTGATCGGCCAGTGCTTGACCTCGTGGTACAGGCTCGGCCGCAGCTTGAACCATGCCTCGACCAGCAGCGCCACGCCCGCCACCACCAGGGCGGTGCCCAGGGACTCCGCCCACCAGTTGTCCAGCCCGAGCGCACGCATCGGCTCCCACCAGGGACTGTTCTGTGGCAGGTAGGCCGGTGTGAGCGAGCCGGCGAACAACAACGCCGAGCCGAGCAGACCGCGACGCACCGGCCGGTGCTGCCAGGCGCGGGAGACGTCCTCGCGCCAGGCCGCCGCGCGCGCATGCCACAGTGCCCGCCGGCTTCCCGCCGGCCTCGTCTGCTGGGTCACAGCCACGCTCGCGCGCCTGCTGGTGGCATGGTTGCCAGCTTATCCGGGACGGAGGTGGACCGATCGCCGGGGCCCTTCGTCACGCTCAGGGAGCACTGCGCCCCACCGACTGCTCACGGAGCATCCCACCGACTGGACGGGCGATAGGTGAAGTTTCATCCATTCGTGTTAGGGTCTCGTCCGTGCTCGAACCGACCTTCGTGGTGCCCGCGCTGAGGAATAACGGCGCCGGTTCGATGTGTTGCGCGTGTTGACGCGCCCGTAGACCCCAAGAATCCACCGGGCAGCCGAAAGCCCGGTGTCTTCTTCGTCCCACTGGGCCTGCCGCCCCGGAGCCCCCCAGTGAGGACACATGACCAGCAACGCCAGCCAGACCCGGTCCAACGGCCAGTGGGCTGTGGATGGCCACACCGCACTGAATGCGAATGAGGAATTCAAGGCAGCGGACAACGGGCTCAACGTCCGCCGCCGGATCGAGGAGATCTACGCCCGCCAGGGCTTCGACTCGATCCCCGCGGACGACCTCCACGGCCGGATGCGCTGGTGGGGCCTGTACACCCAGCGGCGTCAGGACATCGATGGCAGCCGCACCGCGTCGCTCGGCCCGGACGAGCTCAGCGACCGCTACTTCATGATGCGCGTCCGGCTGGACGGCGGCGCGGTGACCACCGACCAGCTGCGCACCCTGGCCGGGATCTCCACGGACTTCGCCCGGGGCACGGCCGACATCTCCGACCGGCAGAACATCCAGTACCACTGGATCGAGATCGAGTCGGTGCCGGAGATCTGGCGCCGCCTGGAGGCGTCCGGCATGCAGACCACCGAGGCGTGCGGGGACACCCCGCGGGTGATCCTCGGCTCTCCGGTGGCCGGGATCGCCGCCGACGAGATCATCGACCCGACACCGGTGATCGAGGAGATCGTCCGGCGGTTCATCGGCGATCCCGAGCTGGCCAACCTGCCCCGCAAGTTCAAGTCCGCGGTCACCGGCCACCCCAGCCTCGACGTCGTCCCCGAGATCAACGACATCTCGCTGGTCGGCGTGGTGCACCCGGACCTGGGTCCCGGCTACGACGTCTGGGTGGGCGGGGCGCTCAGCGTCGCGCCGCGGCTGGCGGAGCGGCTCGGCGCGTTCGCCACCCCCGAGCAGGCCGCCGACGTGTGGCTCGGTGTGGTCAGCATCTTCCGCGACTACGGCTACCGCAGGCTGCGCAACAAGGCCCGGCTGAAGTTCCTGCTGGCCGACTGGGGCGCAGCGAAGTTCCGTGAGGTGCTGGAGACCGAGTACCTCGGCTACCGGCTGGCCGACGGACCGGCCCCCGCGGCGACCGCCGGACCGGGCGACCACGTCGGCGTCCACACCCAGAAGGACGGGCTGCACTACGTCGGCCTCGCGCCCACCGTCGGCCGGGTCTCCGGGCAGATCCTCGCCGGCCTGGCCGACGCCGCGGAGGCAGCCGGCTCGCGCCGCATCCGGTTCACGCCGCACCAGAAGCTGCTGGTGCTCGACGTCGAGGCCGACGAGGTGGACGGGCTGCTGGCCGCGGCCGAGCCGCTCGGCCTGACGGCGAACCCCAGTCCGTTCCGGCGCTCCACCATGGCCTGTACGGGGATCGAGTACTGCAAGCTGGCCTTCGTCGAGACCAAGGCGACCGCAGCGCACACCATCGACGAGCTGGAGCGCCGCCTCGACGGCGTCGACCTCGGACGCCCGATCAGCCTGCACGTCAACGGCTGCCCGAACTCGTGCGCGCGCATCCAGGTGGCCGACATCGGCCTGAAGGGCCAGCTGATGAAGGGCGCGGACGGTGCGGAGGAGTTCGCCTACCAGGTGCACCTGGGCGGTGGCCTGGAGTCCGTCGACCGCGAGGACGCCGGCCTGGGCCGGACCGTCCGCGGGTTGAAGGTGACCGCCGCCGACCTGCCCGACTACGTCGAACGGGTGACCAGGGCTTTCGTCGCCGGCCGCGGGCGGGACGAGACCTTCGCCGAGTGGTCGCACCGGGCCGAGGAGGAGGTGCTGCGATGACTCTCACCACGCACGGACCGGGCCGCACCCGGACGCCCGGGGAACTGCAGGCGCTGGCCGAGCAGGCCGGGCGCGACCTGGCCGACGCCACCGCGGAGGAGGTCGTCGCCTGGGCCTCGGCCACCTTCGGCCGGTCGCTCGCCGTGGCCTGCTCGATGGCCGGCGACACCGTCCTGCCGCACCTGGTCGCGCGGGTGGCGCCGGGCGTGGACGTGCTGTTCCTGGAGACCGGCGACCACTTCGCCGAGACCCTCGGCACCCGGGATGCGCTGGCCAGCGTGATCGACGCCCACGTGATCGACGTGCTCCCCCGGCAGACCGTCGCCGAGCAGGACGCCGAGTACGGGCCGAAGCTGCACGACCGGAACCCCACGCTGTGCTGCCAGTTGCGCAAGGTGGAACCGATCAACGCCGAACTCGCCGGCTACGAGGCCTGGGTGACCGGGATCCGCCGCGAGGACAACGCCCTGCGTTCACAGGCTGGGTTGGTTGAATGGGATCCAGGTCACCAGATGGTGAAAGTGAACCCGCTGGCGGCCTGGAGCTTCGACGACCTGCTCGACTACGCCGAACGCCACCAGGTGCCGGTGAACCTGCTGCTCACCGACGGCTATCCGTCGATCGGCTGCGCCCCCTGCACCCGCCGGGTCGAGCCCGGCGAGGACCCGCGGGCCGGCCGGTGGGCCGGACTGGCCAAGACCGAGTGTGGCCTGCACCTGTGAAGGACTGGCTCTTCTGATGGAACGGTATCTCCTGCTGGCCCTGGTCGGGCTGGCCGCACAACTGGTCGACGGCGCCCTCGGCATGGGCTACGGGGTGACCTCCTCCTCGTTGCTGCTGGTCGTCGGGCTGACCCCGGCCGCAGCCAGCGCCTCGGTCCACCTCGCGGAGATGGGGACGAACATCGCGTCCGGCATCTCGCACTACAAGCTCGGCAACGTCGACTGGCGCCTGGTCGCCAGGCTCGGTGTGCCGGGCGCGATCGGCGCCTTCGCCGGGGCGACCTTCCTCGCCAACCTGAGCACGGAGGCGGCGGCGCCGGTGATGGCATCGATCCTCGGCCTGCTGGGGATGTACATCCTGTTGCGGTACGTGTTCCGGCCGCCGCAGGTCGCCTCCGCGCGGCAGTCACCACACGGACGCCGGTTCCTGGTGCCGCTCGGGCTCGTCGGCGGGTTCGTGGACGCGACCGGCGGTGGCGGCTGGGGGCCGGTCTCGACCACGTCTCTGCTGTCGGCCGGCAAGACCGCGCCGCGCACGGTGATCGGTTCGGTGGACACCAGCGAGTTCCTGGTCTCCACGGCGGCCAGCATCGGCTTCCTCACCGCGCTCGGCACCGCGGGGATCGACTGGTGGATCGTCATCGCGCTGTTGCTGGGCGGCGTCATCGCCGCACCGCTGGCCGCCTGGCTCGTGGCGAAGATCCCCGCCCAGGTGATGGGGGTCGCGGTTGGTGGCCTGATCGTGATCACCAACGTCCGCACGCTGTTCGCCAGCACGGGGATCAGCGCCCAGCAGGCGACGATCGGCTACATCGGCATCACCATCGTCTGGGTCGGCCTCACCACATGGCAGGCGATCAGCTATCAGCGCGCGGCCGCGGCGGAGCGCAGGACCGAGGAGCAGGAGTACACGATTTGAGCGCGCCGGATCTCGTACTGGCCCTGCACGGCACGCGCAGCGCCGCCGGTCAGGGTGTGGCCGCGGCACTGACCGAGGCCGTCGCCGCGCGGCTGCCGGACGTCCGCGTCCGCCTCGGGTGGGCGGACGTGCTCTCCCCGACGCTCACCGAGACCCTCACCGGGACCGGCGAGGCCGTGGTGGTGCCCGCGTTCCTCACCGCCGGCTACCACGTCACCAGTGACCTGCCGGCGGCGATCCGGGCGGCGGGGGGTCGCGCCCGGCTCGCCGGCCTGATCGGTCCCGACCTGCTGGCCGCCGTCGCGGACCGGCTCGCGGAGGCGGGCGGGCCGGGGGACGCGATCGTCCTGGCCGCGGCCGGGTCGAAGCGGCGTCGATCGCTGGACGAGGTGGCCGAGGCCGCGCGACAGCTGGCGAAGCTGGTCGGCCGTCCGGTGCTGCCGGCGTTCGTCACGTCGGCGACGCCGACCGTCGCCGACGCCGTGGCGCGGCTGCGCGCGGCGGGCCACCAACGGGTGTCGGTGGCGGCCTACCTGCTCGCGCCGGGAGTCTTCGCCGACCGGCTGCAGGAGGCGGGCGCGGATGTGGTTTCCGCGCCCATCGGGGTACATCCCCTGGTGGTGGAAGCAGTGCTTAGCGCCTACGCTGCGGTCGTCGCCCGAGAACTAGACTTGCCCGACGCGCTGGCGACGGCATCAGGAGTTGAACGCATCGCATGACAAAAGTGAAGACCGTCGACCATGTCGTGATCCGGTTCGCCGGTGACTCGGGCGACGGCATGCAGTTGACCGGCGACCGGTTCACCCATGACACCGCGGTGGCCGGCAACGACTTCTCCACCCTGCCGAACTTTCCCGCGGAGATCCGGGCACCGGCCGGCACCGTCGCGGGGGTGTCCAGCTTCCAGCTGCACTTCGCCGACTTCGACATCCGCACGCCCGGCGACCGGCCCGACGTCCTGGTGGCGATGAACCCGGCCGCACTGAAGGCGAACCTCGGTGACCTCCCCCGTGGCGGGCTGATCATCGCCGACACGGCCGACTTCACCCCGCGCAACCTCGCCAAGGTCGGCTACAGCTCCGACCCGCTCACCGACGGCACCCTCGCCGACTACCAGGTGCACGCCCTGGACCTGTCGGGCCAGGCCAGCGCCGCGGTCGCGACGCTGGGGCTGGGCCGCAAGGACGCCGCGCGCACGAAGAACATGTACGCGCTGGGCCTGCTCGACTGGCTGTACCACCGTCCGACCGAGGGCACGATCGACTTCCTCGAGCGCAAGTTCGCCAGCGCCCCGCAGATCCGGGACGCCAACATCGCCGCGTTCAAGGCCGGCTATGCCTTCGGTGAGACCACGGAGATGTTCGCCAACCGGTACAAGGTGGCGGCCGCCCCCGTGGCCGGGGGCACCTACCGGCAGATCACCGGCAACCGGGCGCTCGCCTACGGCCTGATGGCCGGGGCGGCCCGCGCGGGGCTGCAGCTGTTCCTCGGCGCGTACCCGATCACCCCCGCGTCCGATGTGCTGCACCACCTGGCCACGGCCAAGGACGCGGGCGTGCTCACGTTCCAGGCCGAGGACGAGATCGCCGCGGTCGGGGCGGCGCTGGGCGCGTCCTTCGCCGGGCAGCTCGGGGTGACCGCGACATCGGGGCCGGGGCTCGCGCTCAAGATGGAGACGATCGGCCTGGCGGTGATGTTGGAACTGCCGCTGGTGATCTGCGACATCCAGCGGGCGGGCCCGGCCACGGGCATGCCCACCAAGACCGAGCAGGCCGACCTCACCCAGGCCCTGTTCGGGCGGCACGGTGAGGCCCCGCTGCCGGTGATCGCCGCGCAGTCGCCGGGCGACTGCTTCAACGCCGCCTACGAGGCGGTGAAGATCGCCGTCGACTACCGGACCCCGGTGATCCTGCTGTCCGACGGCTACCTGGCCAACGGCGCCGAACCGTGGGCGGTGCCCGACCTGGCCGCGCTGCCGCCGATCGATCCGGCGTTCGCCACCGAGCCGAACCGCCCCGACGGCGAGTTCTGGCCCTACCTGCGCGACGACAAGCTCGCCCGGGCCTGGGCTGCGCCGGGGACCCCGGGGCTGGAGCACCGGATCGGCGGCATCGAGAAGGCGGACGGGACCGGCGCGGTCTCCTACGACCCGGCCAACCACGAGTTCATGGTGAATCTGCGCCAGCAGAAGGTGGACGGCGTCCGGGCGGTCGTCCCCGATGTCGTCGTCGACGACCCCAGCGGGCAGGCCAAGGTGCTCGTGCTCGGCTGGGGATCCACCTACGGTCCGATCTCCGCCGCGGCGCGCCGCGTCCGGACGGGCGGACGCAACGTGGCCACCGCCCACCTGCGCCACCTCAACCCCCTGCCGGGAAACCTGGGAGACGTGCTCCGCCGCTACGACCGGGTGCTCGTCCCGGAGATGAACCTTGGCCAGCTGGCCATGGTGCTGCGCGCGAGGTACCTGGTGGACGTGCAGCCGTACTCGCGGGTGCGGGGCCTGCCGATCTCGCTGTCGGAGCTGGCCGCGGACCTGGCGGAACTGATCGACTGGGAGGAATCGAAGTGACCGCGGCGACGCCCGGCAAGGGCCTGGCAGGGGTGCCGTTGAGCGTCACCCCGCTCAACCGCAAGGACTTCACCTCCGACCAGGAGGTGCGCTGGTGTCCGGGCTGCGGCGACTATGCCGTCCTGGCCACATTCCAGGGGCTGATGCCGCAGCTGGGCATCCGCAGGGAGAACACGGTGATCGTCTCGGGCATCGGCTGCTCGTCGCGGTTCCCGTACTACGTGGACACCTACGGCATGCACTCGATCCACGGCCGCGCTCCGGCGATCGCCACGGGTGTCGCGATGACCCGCCCGGACCTCGCGGTGTGGGTGGTCACCGGGGACGGGGACGCGCTGAGCATCGGCGGCAACCACCTGATCCACGCGCTGCGGCGGAACGTGAACATCACGATCATGCTGTTCAACAACCGCATCTACGGGCTCACCAAGGGGCAGTACTCCCCCACGTCCGAGCAGGGAAAGGTGACCAAGTCGACCCCGGCCGGCTCGGTGGACCGCCCGTTCAACCCGATCTCGCTCGCGCTGGGGGCGGAGGCGACCTTCGTGGCGCGGACGGTGGACTCGCACCGCGCGCACCTGACCGAGGTGCTGACCGCCGCGATCAGCCACCGCGGCGCTGCACTGGTGGAGATCTACCAGAACTGCCCGATCTTCAACGACGGCGCGTTCGACGCCCTGAAGTCGGCGGACGGCGGGCTGATTCCGCTCGTACACGGCCAGCCGATCACCGTCGGGCCCGACAACTCCCGCGGTGTGGTGCGGGACGCGGCCGGCCACCTGGCGATCGCCGATGTCGCGGAGGTGGGCCTGGAGAACGTGCTGGTGCACGACGCCCACGCCGACGACCCGGGCCTGGCGTTCGCGATCTCCCGGTTGACGGACACCGCCGGCCTGCACACCTCGCCGATCGGCATCTTCCGCGACGTCGACCGCCCCACCTACGACGACCTGGCTCGCGGTCAGGTGCGCACCCAGGGCGACCCCGCCGAGCGGCTGGCCGCCCTGCAGGCGATGATCACCGGCTCGGACACCTGGACGGTCTGAACCCGCCCGAGACGCCGAGCGGCCGCGCACAGAAATCAGTTGTTGTCGGGCGCGCCGACCTGCCATTGGCGCTGGCCGAGTGGCGGCCGCAGGGACAGGAACCGTTCGAGCACTGCGTCATCGAGCGGGGACTCGGCTGCCCGGACCGCGGATTCCAGGTGCCTCAACGTGCTGACGCCGACGACGGTGGTGGGCGCGCCCGAGCGCTGGATGGAGTACTGGTTGGCCAGGAAGGCGATATCGATGCCGAGCGTGGCTGCCAGGTCGACCATCCGCACGGCCGCCTCCTGGACCACCACGGGTGCGTGGTGACCGGGGTCCAGCGCGGTCTTGGCGGGCGTGAGAAGTCCGAGTGCGACTGCCGCCGCGTTGATCAGACCGATCCCCCGTTCCCGGGCGACCGGCAGCAACTCGGTGGTCAGTGAGTCGTCCAGCAAGGTTGCCTTGGCATAGGTGAGAATCACGTCGACATCGGTCTCGGCCAGCACGCGGGAAAAGGTCTTGATCGGATAGCCGGTCATCCCGATGAAACAGCATTTTCCCTCTTCCTTGAGCCGCACCAATTCCGCAAACGAGTCGGTGAGCACGGGGTTGAGGTCGACGTATTCTATGTCATGCAATTGCAGGACGTCCACGTACTCCGTGTTCAGGAGACGCAGGCTGTCCTCGACGCTGCGCCGGATGCGTGCCGGGGTGTAGTCGAAGTCGCTGATCGAGTAGCGTCCGGCCTTGGTGGCCAGAATCACCTTGTCCCTTTTCGCGGGCGTGAGCGCCCGGCCGAGCAGATACTCGGCGCGGCCGTAGACCGGAGCAGTGTCGATGAGGTTGATGCCGGCGTCGACGGCCTCGTTCACCAGTCGCACCGCCTCGGCCTCGGGCACCGGATCAGAGCTGCGGCCGAGCGGGCCCGTGCCCAGCGCGACGACGGAGACGTCCAGGCCTGTGGAGCCCAATCTGGCGTATTGCATGTCCCTCCTAAAGTGCAATCGTCAACCGGAGTTCCGAATGGTCAAGAACGGCTCGACAATCACCTCGCGCGCACTGCGGTCGGGCGATTCCAGCCGGTCCAGCAGGAGCTGCACGGCTTTCGCACCCATTTCCTGCGCATTCTGATTCACCGAGGTCAAGGAGAACTGCGGCATCTCGGCCAGGTGGGTGTCATCGAACCCGATGACCTGGACCCGGTCACCGACACCGACCCCCGCCCCCCGCAGGGCAGTGATCAGGTTGATCGCGATCTGGTCGTTGTGGGCGGCGATGGTCAGAGGTGCTGCGCCGCCGGCCAGGGCCACCGCGGCCTCGACCGAGTCCAGCTGCGAGTACTCCAGCCTGCCGGCGGCCGCCTGCTCCAGACAGGAGTTGCGGTATTCGATGGTCTCCCGGCCGGTGACCCAGACCCCGAGACTGGCGATCCGGGTCGATCCCCGCCGCAACGCGCGTTCGACGATCAAGGCCGCGGCTGCGGGTTCGTCGACATGAACGGTGTCAGCCAGCCCGCCGACCCGGCGGGCACCGATGACGACGGTGGGAAGCTGTCTGGCGTACTCCTGCAGGGTGCGGGCGCTGCTGGCCGGGGTGACGGCGATGAGCCCGGCGGTCCGCAACTCGCGCAACCGGCGTACGAGCCGGCGCTCCCGCTCCCGGTAGTTGGACGTGGCGTCCTGGGTACCGCCGGTGTGCGTGATCAGCGTCAGCAGTCCATGGACCTCGGCGAGCCGCTCGATCGGCTCGAGGATGCCCTCGAAGAAGGAGTTGCGCAGGTTGGGCAGCAGCACCCCGACGGCCATGGCCCGGCCGCCGGCGAGACTGGCCGCCGAGACGTCGCGCACATAACCCAGTTCAGCAGCGGCGGCCAGCACGCGCTTCTTGGTCTCCTCCGCGACCAGCGGGGAATCCGAGAGCGCCATGGAGACCAGTGACCGGGAAATGCCCAGGTGGTCGGCCAGACCCTTCTGGTTGATGGTGCTCACGACGCTTCCTCCTTGCTGCGGACGCAGGCTACTCCCACACCTCCGTGCCGGCGGACGTCTGTACCAAGCGCCAATGTAAGAATGTTAGCCCAGACTATTGACACGCGTCAATTCGCCTCATAGGGTCACCGACCAAGGCTTCACGCGTGTCAAAGCGTTCGGCCACAGGGATGCCAACGATGGGGTCAGGAGGAACTCGTGAGCGAGCTGGCAGCGAGGTCTCGCGCGGTCACGGTCCTCAACATCGCCATCGTCGGCGCCGGAAAGATCGCCACCGTCCACGCCGACAGCGTGCGGCGCAATCCTGGAACCCGGTTGACCTGGGTGGCCAGTCCCAGCCTGGACGCGGCCGAACGCCTGGCCGCTCGCGAGGCGAAGGCCACGCAGGATGCCTACGAGGCCATCAGCGCCCCGGACGTGGACGCGATCATCGTGTCATCGATCACCCCGACGCACGTGGAGTACATCCTGGCCGGGGTGCACGCCGGCAAGGCGGTCCTGTGCGAGAAGCCCGTGGACCTGGACCTCGCCCGCGCACAGGACTGCCTGCGTCAGGTGGAGGCGGCCGGGGGGACGGTGCAGATCGGCTTCAACCGGCGCTTCGACCCGACCATCGCCGAGATGCACGAACGCGTCGCGTCCGGTGAGATCGGCCCGCTCGAACAGCTGACGATCGTGTCTCGCGACCACCAACCGCCGCCGCTGGCCTACGTCCCGGTATCCGGAGGCATCTTCAGGGACATGACGATCCACGACCTCGACCTGGTCAGGTTCTTCCTGGGAGAGATCAAGTCCGTGTACGCCGTGGGGCAGCACGTGGCGGACTCGCAGGTCAAGGAGCTGGGCGATTTCGACGGTGCCGTCGTGGTGCTCCAGGCCGCGTCCGGCTCGGTCGCCACCATCGTCAACGAACGCCACTGCAGCTACGGCTGGGACCAGCGCATCGAGGCATTCGGTCCGCTCGGTGCCCTGCGGTCGGGTAATCAGCACCGGACGTCGCTGACCGTCTCCAACGCGACCGTCAACGACGCGGCGGAGCGGGTGCTGAGCACCAACTCAGAGCGCTACGGCGCTGCTTTCGCCCGGGAACTGGACGCCTTCGCCGCGTCGGTCGAACGAGGCGAGCCCTGTTCCCCAGGTCTGCGCGACGGCGTGGCGGCGCTCGAGTTGGCCGAGAGGGCCGCGCACCTGGCCCACCGCAACCACGACACGAACGGAGGCCGGTCGAAGTGAATCAGCTACCCGGCATGGGCGCCGGCCTGAAGACGTCGATGAATGTGACGACCACGTTCCACGGCAACGTGGTGAACGACATCCGGATCGCCAAGGAGGCCGGCTTCGCCGGCATCGAGTTGCAGAGTCCGAAGCTGTACCGCTACCTCGCGCTCGGCCTGCCGCTGGACGCGCTGCTGCCCAGGCTGAACGGGCTGGTGGTGAGCGCGGTCGGCGCCCTGCAGGAGGACGAGCCGGAGATCGTCACCCGCGAAGCCGTCCGCCTCGCGGAGATCACCGCGGCACTCGGCGCACCGATGATGCAGATGTGCACGGGTCCGGTGGACCCCGAGGTGGTCAAGGACTTCCGTGCCGGGCGGCTGAGGCCCGAGGACCGGCGTTACCGGGGCGCGCTGGGGCTGAGCGATCGCGAGGCACTGGAGTGGACGGCGAAGAACGTCGCCCTCGCCGCCGACATCGCGGCGGACCACGGGATCGGGGTCTGCCTCGAACCGCTGGGCTGGGCGCCGGTGAACAGCGTCGGGCAGGCCGTTCAGATCCTTGAGCTGATCAACCGTCCCAACGTCGGGATCAACATCGATTTCTGGCACTTCTACGTCGCCGGCGACACCCCCGAGGACATCGCCAGACTCGACCCGTCGATCATCAGCACGATTCACGTCGACGACGGACTTCCGGTGGCTCCCGGTGACGTGCCAGATCAGGCGCATCACCGCAATGTGTGGACCGGTGGCGGGGTCATTCCGATCCAGGAGTGGGTGGACGCGGTGAAGTCCACCGGCTTCGACGGCTGGTACTGCACGGAGATCTTCTGCGCCAAGGCGGCCGAACTCGACTTCCTCGAGGTCGCGCGCACCCTGCGCGGGGTGCTGGAGATCCTGTTGACCTGACCGTCCGCCCCGTTCCTCAGGACTCCCAAAGGAAGTGAGAGCAATGAAGCCCTTCGGCATTGGCGTGGTAGGGACCGGCGACATCAGCCGGGTGTACCTGGACAACCTGAAGAAGTACCCAGAGATCGTCGACGTGGTGGCCGTGACCAACCGCAGCCAGGACAGAGCACGTGCGACCGCGCGCGCCCACGGGATCCCTGCGGTCCACGGATCGACCGCGGACCTGGTCGCGGACCCCGCGGTGGACATTGTCCTTTGCCTCACCCCGCCCGCGGCCCACGCCGCCGTGATGCTGGAGGCGCTACGGGCCGGCAAGCATGCCTATACCGAGAAGACGCTGGCCACCACGGTCGAGGACGGCAGGCTGATCGTGGAGACGGCCCGGCGAGCGGGGCTGGCCGCCGGCTGCGCGCCGGACACCGTCCTGGGCGGCCGGGTGCAGACGATGCGCGAGATCGTGGACGCCGGGCGGATCGGCACCGTCACGGGAGGGATCGCCACCGCGCTCCTCCCGGGCCTGGAGTGGTTCCACAACAGCCCGGTGTTCTACTACGGAGCAGATGTCGGCCCGGTGATGGACCTGGGCCCGTACTACCTGGCCACGCTGATCACCTTGCTGGGACCGGTACGCAGGGTGTGCGCGATGAGCTGTCGCGCCCGGGACGAGCGCCCGATCATGGCCGGGCCGATGCAGGGCGGGACCATCGCGGTGGAGTCCGACACCAGCGTCTCCGCGTTGCTGGAGTTCGAGAGTTCCGCCCAGGTGACCCTGATGATCAGTTGGGACGTCTGGGACTCCGCGGTGCCGAGGCTGGAGCTGTACGGCACCGAAGGCACGCTGAGCGTCCTGGATCCCGACCCGCTGGACGGCCCCAACCTGTTCGGCGGCGGCGTGAGCCTGCGCACCAGGGAGCGCGCCCGCTTCGTCGGGTTTCCGCGCCCGGACGCGCCGTCGGAGGCCGAGAGCATCCCGGTGACCAGACGGTTCAGCGAGGTCGTCCACGGGGCCAACAGCCGGGGCATCGGTCTGGTCGAGATGGCCTACGCCGTCCGGGCTGGCCGCGCACCTCGGCTGGCCGCGGAACTGGGACTACATGTGCTCGAGATCGCGAGCGCAGTGCTGCGGTCCGCCACCGAGGGCCGGTTCGTCGAGTTGACGACCACGTGCGAACGGCCTGAGCCACTGCCGATCGACTTCCCCGAGTGTGAGGGATTCGTCGAGGCACCAGTCGAGTAGGGCGTGCGTCCCGCTACGCCCCTAGTTGAGAGGAAAATCAGTGGGAATTCACTACGAACACGGGATCCGTCCCGAGGTCTATGAATGGATGCTCGTGGACGGCCCGAAGGCGACCGACGTCGGTGTGGGCGCCAACGGGACCGTCTGGATCGTGGGCAACGAACCTCGCCCCGGCGGCTACGGGCTCCACCGGTGGACAGGCCTGCGCTGGATCCCGCAGGACGTCGGCGCGGTCACCGTCGAGGTGAGCCCGAAGGGCAACGCGTGGTTGGTCACCGACGCCGGCGAGTTGCTGCAGCCGGTCGATGGGGGTTGGCGGCATCTCGCCACTCCGGGACGCGTGGTCGACGTGGCGGTCGGGCCGCTGCCGTGGGCCGAGGACGGCACGGTGTGGATCATCACCCAGACCAGCGACGGCCAGCCGGGCAAGGTGCTGCGCCTGGTCGGTGCGAACTGGGTGGAGAACGACTCCAGTCCGGTCGAGGTGCCCCGCTGGTTCGCCACGGCATCGGTCAACGACGACGACGAGTTCAACAACGATCCCTTCCCCGGCCAGGCGCCGAGGCACCCCGTGTCCGTTGCGGTGATGGCCGACGGGCTGCCATGGGTCGTGGACGAGGACGGATGGGTGTACCGGAAGTCGATCGGCACGGACGGCTGGATCGTCGTGACCCCGGAGAAGGTGGCGGAGGTCGTCATCTCGCTGCAGGGCAACGTCTGGGCGGTCGGGACCGATGAGCGTCCGCTGGGCCATGGGCTGTTCCGCTACTACCACGGGACCGACTGGCATGCCTATGAAGGCGACGTGACGCACATCTCCGTCGGACCGGACGGCATGCCCTGGGCGGTTGACGCTGCGGGACGCATCCTGCGCCACCACGTCCGCTGGTGACCTGTATTCACGCTTTGATCTGAGAGGCCAAAAATGGAGAATTTCTATCACTTCAACCTGCGCGGCATTCCTGGGGACCAGACCCATATGTACGAGATGGTGACCGGGGAATGGTCGCGAGTGCTCAGCGTCTTCACCAAGGGCAACCCGGCCCGCGACATCGCCATCGGGCCGGACGGCCAGGTCTGGGTGCTGATGAAGGCCGTGAACACCGGTGATCAGCCGGACGACGGAGTCGACTTCGAACTGCGCTGGTACAACGGCTACGCCCCGCTCGGCGATCAGTCTGCCGGCTGGGATCTGGTGCCGGGCGGCGCGGGCGTCGCGGTGACCGCGGACGAGGAGGGCCGCCCGTGGGTGTGCCGGGCCTCGGGAGAGATCCTGCGGCGGCTGGACGACGGCAGTTGGCAGACCCTACCCGGCTCGGCCAGCGATCTCTCGGTGGGCGCGAACGGCGCCGCGTGGGCGGTGGGGACCAAGGACGTCGACCACGGCCACGAGATCCTGCGCTGGACCGGGCAGGACTGGGAAGAAGTGCCCGCACCCACCGGTGCCGTGCGGATCGCCGTCTCCCCGTCGGGGGAGCCGTGGATCGCGAACAGTCGCGACCAGATCTTCCGCTACCTGGGCGGCAGGTGGTACCGCGTCATGGGTTCGGCGATCGACCTGGCCTTCGGCGCCGACGGCAACCTCTGGATCGCCAGTGCCCACGGCGGCGGTCAAGGAGGCTGCTTGGTCTATCACTGGAACGGCCGTGAATGGGACAAGATCGACGGCGCCGCCGTGCGGATCGCCGTGATGCCCAATGGCATGCCCTGGTTGGTCAACATCCGTGGGCACGTCTATCCGCGAGTGCTCAACCACTGATCACTGGCGTTCGACTCACAGACACTCGGATCACACGACTAACAAGGAGGTTCACGTGATCACCATGAGAACTCAGGCCTGGTCTCGGAGAAGGATCGTGGGTGTGGCGGGTGCCCTCACCCTGGCATTGGCCACTGTCGCCTGTACCAGCGGACCGCCCACTGCCGGCGGAGCCGACACCGCGGGCGCGGGGCAGACCGGCACAGCCGAACTGCGCATGCTCTCGGTGCAGTCCGGCGGCGCGTTCGAGGGATTGCAGTCGGTTGTTGCGGCCTTCAACCAGGCCAACCCGGACGTCCACATCACCCTGGAGAACACCGACAGCGCGACCTACAACACGAACATCAAGCTGCTGGCCTCGGCCGACGACGCGCCCGACCTCATCGAGGTCGGCCAGGGCAACACGCAGATGCGGCCGCTCGTCGAGGCCGGTCTGCTCCTGTCGCTGGAGAAGTACAACGAGCAGTACAAGTGGACCGACAGGATCGACGCCAAGCTGCTCGACCAGTCGCGCGCGACCGACGACGGCAAGGCGTGGGGCACCGGCACGCTGTACGGCGTCCCCTACGTCGGCAACATGATCGGCATCTACTACAACCGCGCCGATGTGAAGGCACTGGGCGTCGATCCGACCGCCTTCAAGACGGTCGATGACCTCAATGCCGCACTGGCCAAGGCCAAGGCCGCCGGCAAGGTGCCGATCTTCGTGGGCAACGCCGACAACAACGGTGACTCCGGGGAGAAGCCCTGGGAGGCATTGGCGGCCGCGTTCCAGACTCCGGAGCAGAAGATCAACTGGATCTCCGGTCAGCCGGGCGCCTCCATCGACAATCCGAACGCGATCGCCGCGACCCAGCAGTTGGTCGACTGGATCGGTGCGGGGTACTTCAACGACGACGCTGCCGGAGTTGGACGTGAGGACGCTGTGGGCAGGTTCGCCAAGGGTGGTTCAGTCTTCATGATCACCGGAAGCTGGATGCTGGGCACCATCAAGGACGCCGGTGGGGACGACATCGGCTACGTCCGGATGCCCGAGGCCAGGGCCGGCGAGGTCGCTCGGGCGAGCGGCGCCACTGGCCAGCCGTTCTCGGTCTCGGTGAAGTCGAAGTACCCCGACCAGGCGGCCAGGTTCCTGGACTACCTGGCCTCCGAGGCCACGGCGCAGACCCTCTTCGACGCCGGCTCGCTGCCCCTGGTCGGCGCGGACAGGGTCTCGACCGACAGCAAGCTGGTGGAGGACGCGCTCGGCGCGTGGGACACCTTGGTGACCACAGGCGTGCTGACCCTGCACACCGACTGGGCCACCCCGTCGACCCAGTTGGTGCTGAACCCGACCATTCAGGCCTTCTACCTCGGCAAGGGAACGCCACAGGAGTTCGTGAAGGCCATGCAGGCCGACTGGGAACAGTTCAAGGCCTCGAGCTGACGACTGGCCAGACGAAAGGGTGGTGAGCGCCGTGCCCGGACCTACGGCTCCGAACCCCGAGACCGCCCCGTCCCGGGGGCGCGAGGAGAACCCTCCGCCCCCGGGCAGGACGAGGCGGCGCGCGCGGGACGTCACCCGGGACGGGGTGACGGCCTACCTGTACGTCCTCCCGGCCTTGCTGCTGTGCGGGGTGTTCGTCCTCTACCCGCTGGCCGCGACGGTGTACTACTCGTTCACCCGCTGGAACGGCCTGACGGAAGCGACCTTCATCGGCTTCGACAACTATCTCCGCGAACTGTCCGACCCGCGGTTGCTGGCCGCGTTGTCCAACGCCATGTTCCTGCTGATCTTCTTCTCGATCGTGCCGGTCGCCCTGGGGCTCGTGCTCGCGGCGCTGCTCAGCCGCAGCAACCTGCCCGGCCTGGGGTTCTGCCGCACGGTGCTGTTCCTGCCGCAGGTGATTCCCATGGTGGTCATCGGCTACGCCTGGAAATGGATGTACGCGCAGGACGGGGCGGTCAACGAGGTGCTGAGGGCCGTCGGTCTGGAGAGCTGGACCCGGATCTGGCTCGGTGACCTCGACTGGGCGTTGCCGGCCGTGGGAGTCGTGGGCTCCTGGGTGGTCACCGGCTTCTGCATGGTGCTGTTCCTGGCGGGCATCGCCCGTATCGACCAATCGCTCTACGACGCCGCGCGGGTGGACGGCGCGGGACGGGTCCGTGAGTTCTTCGCCGTGACTCTGCCGGGGATCCGCGGCGAACTGCTGATCGCTCTGACCATCACCATCATCGGCGGCCTTCGAAGCTTCGACGTCGTCTTCGCCGCCACCGGCGGCGGCCCCGTCAACGCGACCCAGGTCCCGGCTCTCCGGGTCTACCAACTGGCCTTCTGGGAGTCGGCCATCGGCCCGGCGGCAAGCGTTGCCGTGATGCTGACCATCATCGTGGTCGCGGTTGGCGTCGGGATGCAACGGATCCCAAGGAGTGCGGAATGAGAGACACCCCGCTGCAACGAAGCGTCAGCTACGCGATCCTCTTCGTCGGAGTGCTCCTGGTGGTGGTGCCGCTGTACAGCGTCGTCGCCGTCTCTCTGCACCCCGAGGGCGTGACCAGCGGTGGCCTGTCCTGGCCGAGCGACCCGACCTTCGCGCACTATGTGACCGCGTGGACGACCCAGGACTTCGGCCGCATGATCCTCAACAGCCTGGTGGTCGCCACCAGCGTCGCCGTGATCGCCGTCTGCGCCGCCGCCTTGGCCGGCTACGCGTTCTCGGTGATGAACTTCCGTGGCAAGCGGCTGCTGTTCCCGATCCTGCTCATCGGGATCATGGTGCCGTTCGAAGGGCTGATCCTGCCCCTCTACTTCACCTTGCGCCACGTCGGCCTGACCAACGATCCGGTGGGTGTGATCGCCGCGGAGGCAGGACTCTACGTGTCCTTCGGAGTGCTGTGGATGCGGCAGGCCTTCGATTCCGTCCCGCAGGCCGTCCTGGATGCGGCCAAGGTGGACGGCGCCACCTCCTGGAAGACCTTGTGGCAGGTCGCGATGCCGATCTCGTGGCCGAGCGCGGCCACCCTCGGGATTCTGTTCTTCGTCTGGAGCTGGAAAGAGTTCCTGATCGCTCTGGTCCTCCTGCAGACCCAGTCCTCCAAGACCGCCCCTGCCGGCCTGAGCGCCTTCGCCGGGAAGTACGTGACCAACGTCCCGGACCTGGCGGCCGCCGCGGTGATCGTGTCGCTCCCCGTGGTCGTCATGTACCTGTTCCTGCAGAAGCAGATGATCCAGGGGCTCACTCAGGGTGCGGTCAAGGGATAGCCAACGCTGTCGGTGCGACGACGCGTGTCACCGGATGACGGAAACGGAAGAGGTTCGGGTGCCTTCAGCCAAGAGCGGGTTGCCGTGGGCCAGCCTGGGCATCCTCGCCGTCGGCTCCTTTGTCATCGTCTGCAGCCAGTCGGGCACGAGCGGGCTCATCGCCGACATCGCCGCCGGACTGGGCACCACGGACGGAGGCGTGGGGATCGCCGTCACCGTGTTCTCGGCCGCCGTGGCGATCTCCACGCTGCCGATGTTCGTGGTGCTGCGCCGCCGTTCGCGCAAGACGGTGCTGGTGCTCGGCTTCGCCGGCGCCGGCGTGAGCAGCCTCGCCGCCAGCGCCGCGCCCAATCTGGCGCTGTTCGTCGTCAGTCGCATGGCCGGAGGCGTCGCCCACGGGCTGTTCTCCATGGCGCTGATGGCCTATATCGCGCTGACGGTGCAGCGACGGTTCATGGGTCGCGCGCTGGCGATAGCGGGCGCCGGTTCGGCGCTGGCGATGTGGGTGGGCATCCCGATGGTCACCTGGATCGGCTACGGGCCGGGCGGGTGGCGGCTGTCCTTCGGGATCATCGGGGCGGCGGCGCTGGTCGTGGCAACGTGGGTGCTCTTCGGCCTCCCCCGCGACCCGGACAGGCCTCGCTCCGGATCCGCGCGGCTGGAATGGTGGCGACTGGGCATGTGGGGGACGCGGGCCCGAGCGCTCGTCCCGGTGTGGCAAGCCAACGCCACGTCGGTCGCCAACGCGGCGTCGTTCTACGTCGTGTTCTCCTTCATCGGGACCTGGCTGGGCGAGGTGGCGCACGTCTCGGGGTCAGAGGTGGCGGCCGCGCTGCTTGTGGCCGGCACCGGAGCGATGGCCGGGATGGCGGCCGCCGGGCCGGTCTCGGACCTGTGGGGCACCAGGCGGGGGCAGACCTCGTTGGCGGTCTGGCTGGTGGCGCAGTCGTTGCTGCTGGCCGCGGTGGGCGCTCTCAGCCTCGGCGGAGGGTGGATGTGGGTGGCGATGTTCCTGCTGGGCGTGCCGGGCGGCGCACTGGCGATCGTGCAACAGGCCCGGGTGACCGAACTCACCCCTGAGCCGTTGCAGAAGGCCACCGCCGCCGCACAGAGCGTCGCTGGGAACGGCGGCATGGCGCTCGCCGGCGGAATCGGCGGCCTACTCATCGCCGGCGGCGCCACCTGGCTGTTGCCGTGGGCGACGGTGGTGTTCGCCCTGATCGCGTTGTGCCTCGATCACACCATGTCCGCGCGGCTGCGAACCTCGTAGCCGGCGCGGTGAGGCAGGACCTCCGCCCGTCCCACCCTTTGGCCGTTCCGGTGGCGACGACCTCGTACGCGGCCAAATACGCACCCCGACCGACCCGCCGAGCATCTGGCGGTCCCACGGGCGATGCTCACGGCTCGGATACCTGGACGGTCTGAGAACCCGGGCATCGCCGCCCGTCGCTGTGCAAGAGTCAACCCTCTTCGCGCGACTCCGGCTACTTGGCTGCGGTGATGGTGCCTCCCTGGAAGGTCTGGCTGCACTGGGTTTCGGTGCAGGTTTGTTCGGTGGTCGGGTAGCCGTAGGTTCCGCTTTCCCGGTTCGCGTTCTTCCATTTGGCGAGGATGGGGGCTTGGATGCTGTGGGCGCCCAGCCCGTCAGTGCCGTAGATCTCGCCGTTCTGGAAGCGCTGGCCGAACCCGTTGTCCTTCGTTGTGGTGAACGAGTGCCCAGACGGCGTTCCGAGTGGTCCAGCGGGCCCGCCGGTGTTGATCCAGCGCTGCCGGATCGCATCGACTGTCGCCCAGCTGCTGCTGGCCGTGGCCATGACCTGGCCGCCCTGGAAGTCCTGCCAGCACACTCCAGTGTCGGTGTCGCACTGCTGCTCGCCGGTCGGATATCCGAGGTAGCCGTTCTCCCGGCTCTTGGCCTCCCACGCACTCCGGATCGGCTTGAGAACCGCATGTGCGCCGGTGTCGCTGCTCCAGTAGATCGAACCGTTCTGGAAGTGCTGGCCGACACCGTTGTCCTTCGTGGTGCTGAAGGAGTTCGCTGTCGGTGTTCCCAGCGGTCCGGCTGGGCCGCCGGTGGCGATCCAGCGCTGCCGGACGGCATCGGTGGTGATCCAGGCGTTGGCGCCAGCCGACATGATCTGACCGCCCTTGAAGTCCTGCCAGCAGACCCCATCGGCACAGCTCTGGTCGCTGGTCGGAACACCGAGGCTGCCGCCGGCCCCGCTGCTGCTGTTCCACTTGGTCAGGATCGCGCCCGCGGTCATGGGCCGGTAGAGGGCGAACCAGTAGGTGCCGACGCCGCCTGGCTTCTCAACGGTGACCTGGTAGCTGTCTGCGGTGAGCGCGAGTTCTCGGTGTCCGTCGAGGGTGCCGAGGTTGGCTCCGGTAGACAGCCGGGTAAGGGTCGAGTTGGCCATCAGGGTGGTCCATCCGCTGGAGTCGAACCACACTGTCTGGTCGACGTCAAGGGCAAAGGTGTAGATGTCCTTCGACGCGGTGGTCTCCAGGTTGCCTGCGCCGGCGACCGGCTGGCCATCGATCTTGCCGTTCTCGATCCTCATCCCGATTCCGATCGGGAAGGTCTGGGCTGCCGGCTTCAGATAGGAGGTGAAGGTGTAGGTTCCGGCCGTGCCAGCGTTCTCACCAGTGATCCGGTACCTGCCAGCCGCCAGAACGAGCTCATGGTGACCATCGAGAGGACCAAGGTCCTGACCGGTGTCGAGGCTGCTCAGTCGGGAACCGGCCCAGATCGTGGTCCACCCGTCCCCGTCGAAGGCCACCGTCTGCGCAGACTCCAAGGCGAAGTCGTAGACATCTTTCGATGCGGTCGTCTCCAGGTTTCCGGCACCCACGACTGGCTGACCGCCGATCTTGCCGTTCTCAACCTTCTGGCCGATCTGGTAGTCAAACGACTGCGCCGCGGGCTTCACGAACGAGGTGAACCAGTAGCCACCGGTGGTTCCGGTCTTCTCCACCTCGACGCGATACGAGCCTGCCTGCAGCTCGTATTCATGATGACCATTCACCGCACCCAGGACGGTGCTGTCGGCGAGCCGAACCAGCTGGGAGCCGCCCATCGGCCCCATCCAGGCGTCCCCGTCAAAAACGACCGTTGCGGCGTCGTCCACCGTGAAGGTGTACTCGTCACGCGACGACGTCGTCTCCAGGTTCCCCGCGCCTGCGGCTGTCTGGCCGTCGATCTTGCCGTTCTCCACCTTCTGGCCAACACCGATATCGAACTTCTGAGTCGGCGGCTTGGGGTAGGAGGTGAACACATAGCCACCCGTGGCGCCGGTCTTGGCCACCACGATCCGATAGTCCCCAGCCGTCAACTTTGATGGCGGCTATCCACTTTTGGCGCCCGCTATAGCCAGCCGCGGCGGCTAGCTAAATAGATACAATGCGGCGGAGATCGCTGCAGCAAGCAAGATCGACGCAACGATCAACTTCGGCCCACCGCCACTTCTCGCGAAGGAAATGAACATCGGGGCTGCTATTCCGCACGGCACCACAAGCGGTAGGCCCATAAAGAGAGCAAAGGTCCTGTACGGACCAGGGAGAAATATTAGTGACAGCCCCAACGCCACGCCAGAAAATGCTGCGATTGAGGCCAGTATTGCGACGACCACGGCCCATGGTGGGCACCAAGGGTCGGGATTCTCGATATCGACGTGTGACATCTTCTCATCCTTCCACATTCAGTGGGCTTTCGCGGCACTGACACAGATCTCATGCGAGCGGCCGACGTCAGCTGGCTAGAGCACTTCGCTAAGTATCGCTCATGGACTGCCGCCAGGGGTCGCTTTCGACGAGATCAGCCGGAGCGCGCGTCCGTCCACCCCGCCTCAATGGCGCCGATCAACAGCTTTCTATCGTCCGAGGAGCACCGACCGAACAACGGTTTCGAGATCGGCAGCACGCAGCCGGCTCCGCCGGGCGTGCGCCTACCCGATCCCGACACACCCGCGATCTGGCGATCAGCTCCTACCATTGTTCGCACCTGCCACGGCCGCATTTAGAACTTCTGGGTGGCGACCCGGCAAATACTCGCCTGCACCAACGCGCGCGGGATAGGAAACTCCGAGCGCCAGCGTTCGCACTAAGGGCGGGCGAAGGCTGTCGGCGTTTGCTGGTGGCGCGTATACCGTAGACCCCGGCGAGCCCGCCATTTCCCTGGGCCAGGACACCTAAGCTGGCTCGCAGGCTAAGGTGAACCTGTGTTGAGCAGGCGGAGCCTGATGACGGGGCTGGCGGCCGCGGTGACGCTGGCCGCGGCGGGATGTGCCGCGTTCGAACCCAAACTTCAGGCCATTCGGGCCGACCCGATGTCGACATGGACCCCCAAGGCCTCTTGTCCGAGGAGCGCGGCGAATCACCGGCCGGAACCGGAGGAATCGCAGGAGGAAGCGCCAGCGCGAGCCTCACTAGGGGCCTCAAGCTGCCTGACGCCGCGGCGGTCAACGAGGCTCGGCAGGCAGCCGTGGCCGCAGCGAAATCATTCGGATGGACCCCTGACAAGACGACTAGCGACATTGATCAATTAGTTCGAAAACTCGGTAAATATGAGGGCCAGCTCAGCATTTATGCATCGCCTCTCAGCGACGCGGAACTTGTGATAGTCATCATGTCGGGCTAGCTGGTCGAACCCAAACCAAGAAGTGCGTCCGTCGATGTGGCACGCACGGCTTTCTACGCGTCTCCAGCGAAACACTATAGACGTTCCGTAACCCGAACCCGAACCCGAACCCGAGAACCATAGCTCACGGATCACGCCCACCTCAGCTGGCTCGCGGAGTAGGGTGAACTCGTCTGAGCAGGCAAAAGCTGATGGCGGGACTCGCGGCCGCGGTGACGCTAGCCGCGGCGGGATGTGCCGCGTTCGAACCCAAACTCCAAGCCATTCGGGGCCGACCCGATGTCGACGATGATCCGAGTCGGCAGGACAATCGGGAGAAAATGCCCGCGAAGGAGGGGCACCTGAGCCTACCTGTGGTCAACTGCACGTCATGTCGCCGAGCGGATGTCTCGACCTCGACTATGCTGGCACCCACATCTTTGCATCCGCCCGCGTCGTCGCGAGGGTCACTACAAACTACGGAGGACGGATACTAATGCCTGAAGACAAGCCGGCAGAAGCGCTTCTGAGCGATGGTCTGCTCACGGTACGGCTTCCCGAAGGATGGGTCGTACGCCCGTCCGTGACCTGGCATCTTCCAGATCTATCCGACGAGGACGGTCAGCAGGTTGCCCACCCGGATGGACAGGATGCCTGGCAGTTGTCCGCGAACCTCGGCCGGGTGCGACATATCTCGCCGGAGGGCGTCGCCTACGACTTGACAGTGTTCTTCCAAGGAAGTCTTCCGCAGCCCCCGACCATCGCTGTGATGACAGGACAACGGCCGTTCACGACTGGTGGCCTGTCTGGCATCAGGTTCTCGGCCACACTCGAGCCGGATATGGGGCCGTTCTGGCGGGAGCCAGGATACGTCGTGGACGTCCTCACCATTGACGCCGGAACAAGGGCAGCCCGACCCTCAAGCCCTTCCCACGACTCACGATGGCTAGCCACGATCCACCGTGTGGGCGATTCTCGCGGCGAAGCAGCGACCAACGCTATCTGGAACTCACTGGTGATCGAGCCGTAGCGCCCAACGCGAGCAGGCCGCCACCCAGCGAGCCCAGAGCCATGACGGCGGCGGCGACCGCGAACACCGTCCCGATCAGCGGGACTGCCGCGAGCATCTGGCTGGTGAGGGCCGCCCCGTCCAGCACCCCCGTCGCCCCCGAACCGGTGGCGAAGCGGAAGCCGATCGCCCCGAAGGCACCGGTCAGCAGGGTGGCCGCGACGCCGGTGAGGACGAGCGCCTCGACGCCGAGCACGCCGAGCACACCGCGTGAACCGACGCCGAGCGAGCGGTAGAGATCGAACTCGCGGCGGCGATTGCTCGCATTGGTGATGGCGGTCTGGACGATGGCGACGACGGCCATCAGGTAGATGGTCCCGAAGACCGCGATGTTGCCGCGGTAGCTGTTGGCGGCGCGCGTGGCCTCGCGGGAGGCGAGGAACTCCGACTTCGTGAGCAGCATGCCGCCGTGCCGTCCGAGTTCGGTGTGCAGGGCGCTCCACGCCGGCGAGCCGGCCGGCACGCCGAGC
>NZ_JARKPQ010000181.1 GCF_029975155.1 Propionicimonas sp.
GGTTCAGGCCAGGCCGACGGCGTGCAGCACGATGCCGGGGATCTCGTCCGGGAACGGCGGCCCCCAGGGCAGGTGCGCGGTGTAGACCGGGACCGACTCGACGATGTCGCCGAGCTGCTGGAACTGGCGGCGCAGGACCTCCTCGTCCTGCCAGCCGAGCAGCCGCGGGAACCGGGTGAGCAGCAGGAACGCAGCCATCGGGTCCATCCGCTCGACCCGGGCCTGCGCCGGGTCGAGCTCCCGGTCGGGCTGCGGCACGACGATCGCGGCGAGCGGCAGGTCGGGCGTGGTCGAGATCGGAATGGACAGGGCGTCCCGCGCGTCCGCCGTGACCCGGTGGCCCGGCGTGACCGGGAAACGGGCCGCCAGGTCGCCGGCGGCCTTGCGCAGCCGGAGCTCGGTCGCGCCGAGCGCGCAGGTCGGTGGCCGATGCCGCAGATCGAGGCGCAGCAGGTCGTCGGTGATCAGCGTGGCCCCGTCCGCGCACAGCAGCGTGGCCATGGTCGACTTGCCCATGCCGGAATAGCCCACGAACGCCAGCGCGGAGTCGCCGACCTGCACGGCGCTCGCGTGCAGGACGGCCTCGCCCCGCATGGAGAGGATGAAGGCCAGCAGCGTGCCGCCGGCGAGGACGGGAAGCAGGTCGGGGTCGGCCTCGGGGACCGGGTGGATGACCGCCGCCCGCAGGCCGGTGTCGATCAGCACGTCGCAGGTGCCGTAGAAGCGCAGCCGGTAACCGTCCTCGACGGCGACGGCGGTGAAGTACTGCCGGTCCATGTTCAGGTCGAGCAGGATCCGGCCCTCCGGCCGTTCGGAGAGGTCGGCGACCGGTGCACCCCGCCGGATCACGACGTCGGCGTCCATGGTGGTGGGCGCCGGCCGGTCCTGGTGCAACGGCACGTCCGAGCGCACGGAGAGGCCGTAGAGGTGGGCGGAATGGGTCATGTGGTGAATGTATTGGGTACGGCGGTGAGCGTGCGGTAGGAGGACGCGGCGTAGCGCGGATCCACCACCCCGCCCCGGACGACCAGCCAGGCGTGGGCGCGGACCTCGCCGTCCAGCTTCGCCACGCCCACGTGGAGCGTGGGGTCGAGGCGGCGCATCCGCTGGCCGCTGATCAGCGCCTGCCGCAGGCAGGTGTCCCCGAACGGCCAGTGCCGCAGGATGCGGCGCGTCGCCCGCACCTGGCGTTCCGCGGACGCCGGCAGGGCGACGGGCTCCTGGGGCTCCGCCATGGATGCCCCCGGCCCCGGCTCCGGCACGCTCAGCGGCGTGCCGAGGACGCGGGCGAGCCGGGGGAGCGTGGTCACCCGGAGGCCGACCTCGACGAAGACCGCGACGGCGAGCGCGGCGCACAGCTCCGGCCACTCGGCGAGCGGGATCCGCGGCAGTCGGCGGCTCTCCTCGGACATCATTCGGCGCCCTGGGCGGCGAGCCACGCGGCGTGCAGCAGCACGCCGGCCGACATCGTGGGGGTCTCGGACAGCCAGACCGCGCGCAGTTGCTCTGCGTCGACGAGGTCGTGGTCAACGCCCGTGCCGTCCCACGACCGGGCGAACTCGCGGGTCGCCGGGCCGGTGTAGACGAGGTTGAACGCCGCCTTGCTGGTGCGCTCCAGCACCGCTGCCGGCAGGAGGTCGGAGAACAGCGCGGTCATCATCGCCGTCCGGCCACCGGGGCCCCAGGCTCCACCCCAGCGTGCGAGCGCAGCGATGAACCCGGGATCGAGCAGCGGCTCGACCACGCGCAACCCGAAGTCCGAGGCCACGGCGGCGTGGTTGCGCACGAGCGCGCGGAACGCGCGCGGGCGGGTGAGGAACCACGTGCCCGCGTCGAACCGCAGCGGCTCCTGCGCCTCGTCCGCGGCCAGCCGGCCGGCGTGCCGGGCCATCGCGGCAGGACGGAGCCAGCGGCTGTGCGGCGTGTCCATGGCCCGCCGGGCCAGCCGACGCTCGAGGAGGGGCTGCGGCAGGGCGGCGCCGACCGCCGCCCGCAGCGTGGCCGGGTTCAGCCGGCCACGCCGCAGCGCAGCCAGCGCCGAGCCGCGTCGCGGCCCGATCACGGCGTCCCCGCCTTCGCCGGTGAGCAGCGAGCCGCCGCCCAACCGGGAGAACATCGCCCGGTGGGTGTGCACGGCCGGAGGCCACAGCAGGCCGTCGGTGCGAACGCCCTCTCGGGCGGCCTCGCCGAGCAGGTCGGTCTCGCCGTCGCGGTACTCCAGGCGGATCCAGTCCTTCAGACCGAGGTGGTCGATCACCCGCTGCTGCCAGTTGGACTCGTCGGTGGCGGGAATGTCCGGGTACACGCGGGTCACGGGAACGGGGAGCTCGAGGCCGTCGGCGCGGGCGAGCGCAGTGGCGGCGGCGAGGACGGCGGAGGAGTCGCGTCCGCCGGAGAACGTCACGTAGCAGGGTCCGGCCTGGAGGGCCGGGCGCAGGACGGACGCGAGGGCGTCGCGCGGTGACGGCGTCTCGCGCGGCAGGTCGGTTGCGGGCTCGAGCCCGTAGATCCAGCCGGTAGCCACCTCGAGCGGGTCACAGCGCATGAACCGGTCGACCGAGACCGCTCCGGACATGTCGGCTCCTTCACTTCGCCGGAAATGATTCGGGGCCGCCGGGAAACCCCGGCGGCCCCAACCCTGTCAGTTCAGGAACCCCAGTGGAACCACAGGAACGAGTCGTCGTGCCCGTTGCCGCGACCACCAAGAGTCAGCTCAGTGAGTGAGCCGATCGCGGTCAGCCGCGGTGCCTCATAGGTCTTCTGCATCTCTTCACCCCCTCCCCCCCGGGAGTCGAAACCCATCACCCGGACCGCCGGATCGCGGCCGGACACTCTATCCGTCAGCGGCCCACCGGCTGTTCAAGCAGGCCGGCGCGCTCGAGATCATCGAGGAACGCCCGCACATCCTCCGCCGCCTGGCTCTGCGCGATGCCGTACTCGTCGACCAGCGACTGCTGCAGCTGGACGTCCGTCCGCTCCTCCGCCAGTTGCTTCATCAGCACGCCGGCAGCGCCGTTCGCCGTGAAATAGGTGGAGGATCTCAGGTCCAGGACCACGAGATCACCATCGATCTCGCGCCACGTGACGTCGGACGTTCGAAGTTTCATGTCCCCCCCAAGACAAGACCTGCGCCTGCGCACCGGATGTGGTGAGTGTAGGACATCCATTGGGGCCTGGGAAGTGCCGGCTCCACCCAGCGGGACGGCCCACGCGGAGCCCAAACTTGACCGAATCTGAGAAGATCCAGTACTCTTTCTCAGGAAACGCCCTGGGGGGATGGCGTCTCGACCCTTGCTGTCTCTCAGGAAGATCGACCCATCATGCGCTTCTCCCTTTCCGGAAGTCGGGCAAGTACGCAGGGCTCGCCTCGTCGGAGGGCCGCCTCCCAGAGGCACGGGGCAACGCTGCTCGCCTGTGTACTCGCGAGCGGACTGGGCCTCGCTGTGCCGGCTGCGGTCACCGCGCCTGCGGAGGCCGCCCCGGTCGCCGTCCCGGCTGCTGCTCCGGCCCAGCTGGTCGGCCTGTTCAGCGAGTCGTCGACGCCGACGACCGCCGCCAGCAGCAGCAAGTCATCGGTCAACCTCGGCGTGCGGTTCTCCAGCTCGACCGACCGGACGGTTCTCGCGCTGCAGTTCTACCGCAGCGCCAAGCAGAAGAAGGCCTACGCCGGCTCGCTGTGGAGTTCCAGCGGCAAGCTCCTCGCCCGCGTCACCTTCCCGAAGACGTCGCACGTCGGCTGGCAGACCGCGGGGCTGTCCAAGCCGGTGACGCTGAAGGCCGGCAAGACGTACGTCGTGAGCTACCTGGCCAAGGACGGGCGGTTCGCCGTGAGCAGGAGCGCGTTCAAGAGCGCGTACACCCAGAACGGCCTGTCGGTGGCCAAGAAGGGTGGCGTGTACACGCACTCCAAGCGCCAGAAGTTCGCGTCGAAGCGCACCACGGCCAGCTACCTGGTCGACGTCGTGGTCGCCGGCACGGGTTCCAGCACCGCGACCGTGCCGACGCCCACTCCGACGCCGAGCACGAGCCCGACGGCGACTCCCAGCCCGACGGCGAGCGCCAGCCCGACCGCGAGCGCCAGCCCCACGGCGAGCGCCAGCCCCACGGCGACGGCGAGCGCCACGTCGACCCCGACGGTGCCCGTGTCCAACAGCGGCGGCACGCTGAACCTGCCCCGGATCGCCTGGGAGGGTGGCCCGGCGTTCTACTCGAAGTTCAGCAACGCGGCCAAGTTCACCGACCCGTCGTTCTTCCCGGTCGGGATCTGGTACAACGGCATCTCCACCGACACTGAGGTGGCCTGGGACAAGGCCCACGGGATCAACTCCTACGTGGGCATGTGGGAGGGCACGAACTTCTCGCTGTTCACTCGCAACAACGTGTACTGGCTCGGCCCGCAGCAGTTGGTGAACGCCGACAAGAACTCGCAGAACTGGCCGGGCGTGTTCCTGGATGACGAGGTGGACGGCCGATTCGGCGTGGCGGAGGGTCTCGCCCGGTTGCGGCAGCTCAAGTCGGCCGCGGGAGCGGGCCAGTTCACGTACTCGAACTACACCCAGATGGTGATCGAGACGGACATGAAGGCTGCCGACGCCGAGGCTTACGTGAACCTCCCCGACGTGCCGTCGCTCGACCAGTACTTCTACACCACTCCCTGGTGCGACTGGAGCAGCTATCGCGGCTCCTCGCGGCTGGTGGCCGTGCCCAAGAGCACGTGTCGGACGAGTGCGAGTTATGGGAAGGCGATCACGGCGTTGCGGATGCGGGATGCGGCTGATGGGAAGTTGGCGCCGTTGTGGGGGTTTGTGGAGAATTTGAATGGGATGCCGGGTGGTGATCAGTCGGTGTATATGACGCCGGCGCAGGTGCGGGGTGCGGCGATGAGTGAGATTATTCATGAGGCGCGTGGTTTGATGTGGTTCAACCAGTCGTTCTCTGGTACTTGTCGGTCGTCGAATGTGTTGCGTACTGCGCAGGTTGAGGGTTCTTCGTGGTGTGGTTCGTCGCAGGTGCAGGCGATGGGCGAGGTGAATAATCTGGTGCACAGTTTGGCGCGGGTGTTGAATACTCAGTCTTATGAGTGGAGTTTTGGGTCTGGGTTGGACACCATGTTGAAGACGTATGGTGGTTATGCGTATGTGTTTGCGATGACGGATGGTACGACGGGTGCTCGGACGTTCGCGTTGCCGGCTGGGGTGAGTGGGACGAGTGTGGAGGTTGTGGGGGAGAACCGGACGTTGGGTGTGAGCAACGGCAGGTTCTCGGACAGCTTCGCCCGCGAGTCCGACTACCACATCTACAAG
>NZ_JARKPQ010000202.1 GCF_029975155.1 Propionicimonas sp.
GGCGTGAGCTGTCACCTACTTGACCCACCAGGCGTTGCAGGTCTTGCCTTCCTGAAAGCGATGCGCAACGAACCGAGAACTTTTCGATCTGATGCAACAGCCTGCAGTTCCGCGTGTTTCCAGGCCCCGGAGGCTACGACTGGCCCTGCCCCTGTCAGCGTAGCGACTGATTGGACGCCGTTGAGGTTCCCGCGCCGCCGTCTGCGGCGCGATTCCGAGCGATTCCGTGACGAATCGGACTGGAACATGGATCATGTCTTCCATCATAGTGTTGCGTTAGATGCAATAATGATGGGGTGAGTGATGATGCTGAGGTGCTGCTGCTTCGGCAGCCGGGCGTCGTGCCATTGCACGAGGACGCGGCTGTGTTCAGCGGCATGCTCGATGGCTACTCCCGCCAGCAGGCGAGTCGCGGCCTGGCCAAGCAGACCATTCAGATGCGTCGCTGGCAGGTGGAGCGGTTCCAGCGGTTCGCGGGGTCGTATCCGTGGGAGTGGCTGCCTGGCGATGTCGAGGACTTCACGACGAGCCTGTTCAGCGGCCCTCGACCGTTGTCACGGTCGACAGTGCGGATCTATCACCTGACGTTGCGCGCCTTCTGCGACTTCATCATTGACCAGCGCTACGGCTGGGTCGCAGAGTGTCGCTCTCGGTTCGGTTCGGTGCCGACGCAGGTGTGCTTCGAGTGGAACACCGTCGCGCACACCGTGGATTTCGAGGGCACACCGGGTCGGCGGCCGCTGGACTATGACGAGCTGGACGCGCTGTTCACCGTCGCGGACGCCCGGGTGGAGGTTCTGCAGCAGCAGGGTCGCAAGGGTGCGCTGGCCGCGCTGCGGGATGCGCAGTTGCTGAAGACGATCTATGCGTGGGGGCTGCGCCGCCGCGAGGCGCTGGGCCTGGATGTGGTCGATCTGCGCACGAACGCGAAGACACCGCAATGGGGCCGGTTCGGGCTGCTGCACGTGCGGCACGGGAAGTCCTCGAAAGGGTCGATCCCCAAGCGCCGCTCGGTGTTGTCACTGCCGGAGTTCGAGTGGGCGATCGACGGGCTGCGCGTCTACATCGAACAGGTCCGGGAGAAGTTCAACCCTGGGAATCATCCGGGGTTGTGGCCGACCGAGCGCGGAACCCGCGTCGGTGACCGCTACCTCGACCGCCGGTTCGCGCAGCTGCGCGACGAGGCCGGACTGCCGAGCGAGCTGACCCTGCACAGCCTGCGCCACTCCTACGTGACGCACCTGGTCGAGCTGGGCTACGCCGAACAGTTCGTTCAGACCCAAGTCGGCCACGCCTACGCCTCGACGACAGCGATCTACACCTCGGTGACCGATGACTACCGCAACCGTGTCCTGGCGGCGGCGATCGATAAGTTCTATTTCCCGGAAGGAAGCACGAGATGACCACGAAGACGATCGCCTGGCGGCTGCGAACACTGATGGCCGAACGGGGCATGTTCAAGACGACCGACCTCCTCGAACCACTGCAA
The DNA here is from genome assembly GCF_029975155.1 of Propionicimonas sp. Lineage (GTDB taxonomy): Bacteria > Actinomycetota > Actinomycetes > Propionibacteriales > Propionibacteriaceae > Propionicimonas. The sequence goes on from NZ_JARKPQ010000202.1 coordinate 1,490, forward strand.
ACCGAAGGCGTCACGCTTTCCCGCGAGCAGGTTTTCCGGCTGGTGACGCAGACCCCGCAACGCCTCAACGTTGAAGTCCTCGCCGCGCTCTGCACGATCCTGGACTGCACGCCCAGCGATCTGCTCGTCCTCGAACAAGCCGCCGCACGGTCGGTGCAGGCGACGGGGACGAGCGGAAGGATCGAGGACATCGGAGACCTGCGCCCCGTCCCCGCGCGCATCCAGCGACCGAAGCCGTGACCACGATCCCACGCGGCACCCCGCAACCGGACGGGGCGTTCGGGCTGCGCGTCGCCGCCGCGCTGAGCGCAAAGGGAGTGACCGCGCCGGAGCGGGCTATCATCGACGCAGCAGAGCGAATCATCGCACCGTCACGACGGAACGGAGTGCTCCGCCTGCTGACGAGCGAAGAGTTCAATGCCGCTGACGTGCACGCTGAGACCACCGTCATCGTTCAGGTTCTTCTTGCGAACCTCGCACGCGAAGGCGCAACGGGCATCCGGCTCCCACTCTGCCCGACGTGTCGCACCCGGAAGGTCGTCAAGACACGCAACGAGAAAGGGCAGCGCGAGTGCTTCCGCTGCGCGCAGCGTCGCTCCTACGGCGAATGCCCCGAGTGCTTGCGGATGAAGAAGCTCCCCGCCACCAACACAGACGGGCAGCGCGTCTGCCAGCGCTGCGGGCCGGACGGGATGCCGGCCTTCGCCTGCGAGAACTGCGGGAAGACCGTCACCACCGTCGGGCGCATCGACGGGAGAAGAGTCTGCCTGAGTTGCTATCCCCGGAGACTGCGGCGTTGCGTCTCGTGCGGGCAGCAGAAGAAGATCGCAGCGACCATCCTGCACGGCCCGCACTGCTTCGCCTGTCACAACCGTGTCCTGCGCAACGCCGCACCCTGCCCCGGATGCGGCGAGAACCGCATCCTCGCGTTCCTCGGCGACGACAGCCGCCCTTGCTGCGCGGGATGCGGGGGACAGCCCGCCCGTTACGCCTGCCGCCGCTGCGGGAGCGAAGAACACAGCTACGGTCGCCTCTGCGGGAAGTGCGTGCTCAACGACCGCTGCGACGACATCCTCACCGGCCCGGACGGGGCGTTCCTTCCTCCGATGCGGGCTCTGCGTGACTACCTGCTCGCCCAACCTCGCCCAGCCCAGGTCATCAAGTGGCTGCGCATGGGGCCGAGCACCGACGTGCTCCGGGACATCGCCTCCGGGAGGGTGGCGGTCGAGTCGATTCTCGACGTCCCGCGACCGAGCAAGCCGTTGATCTACCTGCGCACGCTCCTACTCGACTCCGGTGCCCTGCCGCGCGATGCGACGGCCACGCGGCCGCTGATGGCCTGGGCGACGCACACCATCGGCGGAGCCCCCGCCGAGCACCACCAGATGCTGCGCACCTACACCCGATGGATGCTGCTGCGCCGAGCCAGCCGCGGCCCCTCAGGCGACATCGCTATCGGCGCAGCTCGGCACGTCAAAGCATCGCTACGCGGCCTCGTCACCTTCCTCACCTGGGCCGAGGAACAACAGACACCCCTGCGCGCCCTCACCCAGGCACAGATCGAGGAGTTCATCACCCTCCGCACCGCGCGACGATGGCTACCGCAGTTCCTCACCTGGGCGGCCGAACGCGGCGTCACGCCCGACCTCGACATTTCGACACTCCCTCGCCGAGAGCCAACGATCAGCACGTCCGAAGAACACCTCGAACACGTCATCCGGACCCTCGCCACGGATAGCAGCATCGCGCTCGATGCACGCCTCGCGGCACTGCTGATCGCGGTCTACGGACTCCCCGCGACCAAGACGTTGGCGCTGCGTCGCCGCCAGCTCCGTGACGAGAACGACGGCCTCGACCTCCACATCGGAGACCGTCCGCTCGCGTTGCCCGCACCGGTCGCAACGCTCGCCCGTGAGCAGCTCGACCTCCGGCCGGACGACGACGCATGGCTGTTCCCTGGCCGTCTCCCTGGGCAGCCTCTCGACCCGCAATACCTCGCACTTCGTCTGCGCCCTCTCGGCACCAGCATCTCCGCGCTACAGAACACCGCACGGTTCCGGCTCGCCGGAGCCGTCCCCGCCAAAGTCCTCGCAGACATACTCGATTTCAGCGTCGCCACCTTCGAGAACTACGCGCGCCTCGCAGGCGGCACCCGCGGCGACTACCCCGCACTGCGTACTCGGTAGCTCAGAAGGCGGCTCACCTGTCTCGTTTCGCGAGCCTC
>NZ_JARKPQ010000207.1 GCF_029975155.1 Propionicimonas sp.
TTTCGGCTCTTGTGATGTTCCCGTGGGTGGCTGAGCGGGTCAGGATGGGCGCACGCCGTTCTCAGGGCTAGGTTCCTGGCTTGTCTAGGTCCGGAACTTGAGAGCGGAGAGAACGGCGTGCGGAATGCCAGCCTATGGCGCGCGGTGTTGGGCGTCGAGAACACGGTTGTGGAGTGCGTCGAGTACGACGAGGTCGCCCAAGTGTTGGTCGCGTCGGTGCGGCCGCGGGCAGGACGGCCGCGGTGCGGTGTGTGCGGCCGCCGGTCGGCCCGGTACGACCGGGGCGAGGGCCGGCGGCGGTGGCGCTCGCTGGACTTGGGCACGGTCCCGGTATGGCTGGAAGCGGATGCGTCCCGGGTCAGCTGCCGGGTGCACGGCCCGACCGTGCGGCAGGTGCCCTGGGCTCGGCATGGCGCCGGTCACACGAAGGTGTTCGACCAGCAAGTCGCCTGGTTGGCGACCCAGTGTTCGAAGATGGCGATCTGTGCGTTGATGCGGGTCGCGTGGCGCACGGTCGGGGCGATCATCACCCGGGTGTGGGCCGATGTCGAGACCCAGCACGACCAGTTCGCCGGACTGACCCGGATCGGCATCGACGAGATCTCCTATAAGCGCGGCTACAAGTACCTCACGGTGGTCGTCGACCACGACACCGGTCGGCTGGTGTGGGCTGCGCCGGGTCATGACAAAGCGACCCTCAACGGGTTCTTCGATGCCCTGGCCGCCTCCGGTGAGGGTCGGCTGGACATGATCAGCCACGTCAGCGCTGACGGAGCGGACTGGATCGCCAAGGTCGTCACTGAACGCTGCCCGCAGGCGATCCGGTGCGCCGACCCGTTCCACGTCGTGAAGTGGGCCACCGACGCCCTGGACACGGTACGCCGCCAGATCTGGAACCAGGCCCGTCGCACCGGAGGCCAAACCCGCAGCAACGGCCGCGGCCGCCGCGACGCCATCGGTGAGGCCAAAGCCGTGAAGGACTCCCGTTACGCGCTGTGGAAGAACCCCGAAAACCTGACCGAGAAGCAACAGGTCAAGCTGGACTGGATCGCCAAGACCAACCCGACGCTGTACCGGGCATACCTCCTCAAAGAAGGCCTCCGCACCATCTTCCAACTCGACCACGACGAAGCCGCCGAAGCCCTCGACCGATGGTGCAGCTGGGCCCGCCGCTGCCGCATCCCGATCTTCGTCGACCTCCAACGCCGCATCCTCACCTACCGCGACAACATCCTCGCCGCGATCAAACACGGCCTGTCCAACGGCCGAATCGAATCAGTCAACACCAAGATCAGACTCATCACCCGCGTCGCGTTCGGCTTCCGATCAGCCCCACCACTCATCGCCCTCGCCATGCTCAACCTCGGCGGCCACCGCCCCACCCTCCCCGGCCGAACCTGACCCACGGACACAGCAGAAGAGCCGTATTTTCGGCGACGGCGAGAACTCGGTGAAGGGCAGCTCGCGTCTTCGTCAGACGACGCGCATCTGGTCCCCGGTGACCGTGGGGTGCGCAAGGCCGATGGCGGCGTTGCCTCCACTCACGAAGGTCGGTAGATGCACCCACGTTCGAGCGCGTAACGCTTCAGAGCCTGGGCGCGACGCCTCTCCTTTCGCGCTGATCCGCCGAGGTCCCGGAAGTCCAAGTAGGCGTGACCCGGTGGCAAAGGGGTGGCGGGCTTCGGGGCGCTAGCACAGTCGTCGACCGCGCGGCTGCCCGCGGCTACTGCTTCGGCGGTTGAGACGGCCCAGATTCCGACCGACTGCAGACCAAGGCGGACGGTATGTTCCATATGTGCATCAACCGGCTGTACGAGGGTTCGCTGGATCACCGATAGGCATCCGAGGTCTTTCGCGGTCGGCGCAAACGCCTGACTGCTCGGCGCTCCGTCGTCCAAAAAGGCGGGATGCACATGTCGCATGAGGAGCGCCGTTGCCGATGTCGTTAGGCAGATCTCTCCCGGAGAGAGCGAAGGGAACATGACCGTCACTTCGCGAGGGCCTCTCTAGCACGCGAGAAGACCAAGGCTGGTGTACCCACGAAACCGTCAGGTTCCTCGTCGTTGAAGTAGATCCGGATCGAGCCGCCATTAGCGACGAGCACCTCCAGATCCTCGGGGCCTTCAGCCCACTCCATCTGGATGCCGCCATCGGGCGTCG
>NZ_JARKPQ010000220.1 GCF_029975155.1 Propionicimonas sp.
GTCCTGAAGATCAACGAGCTGCACACCATCACCAACGACGTCATCGAAGCCGCCCAGAGCACCCTCGTCATCGGCGTCACCTGACCTCGCCCCGCCATCCAACAGCGAGAGAACACCGCCACCTATCGGCGAAGGCCACACGGTGAGGGATGACACGCCGGCCCGAAACTGAGGACCGAAACCCAACTGACTCAAAACTACCCCTAGACCGTTTTCGGGAAGTCGGGTAGAATAGATACAGAACCCACGAGAGGGGAGGCCCATCATGGAGACGTTTGACGTCGAGGACCGCTGGCCCGAGCTGTTCGCACAGCTCGACGCGACCCAGCGCAACGCCGTGCGTCAGTCCCTCGCTGCCGGCTGGCACGAGGGCTTCGAGCCGACCCGCGAGGACGTGGAGAACGTGACCGATTTTGCGCGCGGCGCGATCGACGTCGACGAGTACCGCCGGCGTGGCCACGCGGCCGCGCGACGCGTCGCCGGGCTGGTCCCTGCCGGTCGGTGACATGGCCTGGCGCTACGACAGCTGGGAATCCTACTTTTACCCGGAGACGATCAATCCGGTAACCGGGGACGGTACCCTGCGGAACCTCTACGACGAGCGCGATCCGCGGGTACTGGCCCGGTTCGAGTACATCGAGACCACTGGTCGCGCGACCGAGCTGCTGCGCGGTGACGTGGCGGTCCCCAGGACCTACGACGCGGAGCACGTGCGTGCTATCCACCGGCATCTGTTCCAGGACGTCTACGAGTGGGCGGGGGAGTATCGCACGGTCGATATGAGCAAGCAGTGGCCACCCGAGCTTGGGCGCGGCTACACCGACTTCCTGGCAGTGGATCGCATCGGCGGCTTTCTCGATGACTTGCGCCAGCGGGTGCACGGCGCAGAGTGGTCCAAGATGGACAGGGATGAGTTCGCCCAGGCTGCCGCCGACGTGTTCTCTCGGGCTAATTTTGCGCACCCCTTCCGCGAGGGCAACGGGCGCACGTCCAAGGTGTTCATGGAGCACGTGGCCGAGCAGTCACGCTTCACACTGGATTTCGCGCGGATCACGCCTGAGGTGTGGAACCGCGCCAGTGTGCTCACCAGCCCGGACCCTGGCAGTGATCGGCCGGTGCCGGACGCGATGGTGCCGGTGTTCCATGCGGCCGCTGTCGAGCGCACCAGCTCGTCGACGCCGAGCGTCGACCCAGCGGCACGCTCGCGCTCACCGCTGAGCGCGAGCTATCCGAAGTCACCGAGGCAGGCTCCCGGGCCCGCCCAGGCAGAGCCCCAGCAGCAGCCCTACCGTGGCCCAAGCGGCTACGGCTACGGCACCCCAGGGGTGAGTCGGTGAACAGCGTCGTCGGCTACGCCAGGGTGAGCACCCGCGAGCAGTTCATCGACCGCCTGGCGTACCACTACGACCAGTTCAACTACGTGCACCCGTTCCGAGAGGGCAACGGCAGGACGCAACGAGTGTTCTGGAATCGCGTCGCCCGCGACGCCGGCTGGCAGCTCGACTGGCGCGCGGTGCACGGCGCGACCAACGACCAAGCGAGCCGAGCGGCATCCGAGCAGCAAGACTTCGGGCCGCTGCGCGAGATGTTCGATCAGATCGTCAGCAAGGCGACCCCGCAGGGTGAACGAGACGCCGCCTGGCGCGTCGCAGAGCGCGCCCGTCTGTCGTTCCCCACGAGTGCCACCGAGGCCGTGCGCCGACCCCAGAGCGGCCCGTCGAGCGCACCGCAGGCGCGCACCACTATGCACATGCCAGGGCAGAGTCACCGAGGGCCTGGCAACGACGGACCAGGAGCGAGCCGATGAACGATGACTACCGACTGTCACACCGCGCGCCAGGACCCGAGGGGGACGGCACGACGGTTCGACTCGACCAGGTTGGGGGAGAGCACGACGAGGTGTTTCCGGCCGACGTGGGACAGCACCCAGAGCGCTACGGTGCGCTGCACTCGACGACAGTCGACCAGGTGCGTCGGGCATCCGGCCGGCCGGATGCCCGCGTGCGGGTCTGGCGCGCTGTCCCCGAAGGCGTGACCGCGATCAGTCCCGGCGATTGGGTGGCACTGTCCGAGAAGTACGCCCGAGCTGAGAGCCAGATCGAGCACGCCCAGGTCATCACCGCTACGGCCACCGCATCGGAGCTGTGGTCGGAAGGTCTGCTAGAGGAATGGGGATACCAGGGCACGGCACCGCTACGCGCCGAGCCAGCGGCCGCCGAGCGCCCGCTGAGCCGTGCCAGCTTCCCTCAGAGCGCGCGAGCGGCGGTCGCTTCAACACGGACCGCAGAGGTCCACACACAGGCCATGACGCGAGCTAACACGATCGGCCCGGAGGTGGGGCGATGACGAGTGTTGTCGGCTATGCGCGGGTGAGCACGCGCGAGCAGAACCCCGAGGCCCAGGAGGCCGAGCTGCGTGCGGCAGGAGCGACGCGAGTGTTCGTCGATCGTGGCGAGTCGAGCCGCGTCAGGGACCGGCCGCAGTGGATCGCGTGCCTGGACTATCTGCGCTCGGGTGACACGCTCGTGGTGCGCCGGCTCGATCGCATCGCCGGCAGCGAGAAGATGGCCATCGAGACGATCAACGACCTGGCCGAGCGCGGCGTGAACATCCGCAGTCTGACCGAGCCGGATATCGACACGACAACGCCGATGGGTCGAGCCCTGTTCGGTATCGTCGCCGTGTTTGCTCAGCTCCGCGTCGACACGATCAGAGAGAACACCAAGCGCGGTCTGGCACACGCTCGCGCCCAGGGGCGCGTCGGTGGCCGGCCCTCAGTGATGACCCCGAAGCGCGTCGCCGCTGCTGCGCAGATGCGCGGCGAGGGAAAGACCCTCGCGCACATCGCGGCAGTGCTCGGAGTCGGCAAGTCGACGGTGGCTCGCGCGCTGGCCAAGCTGGATGAGGAGACCCCGGAGCGGGTCGGAGCTGCGAAGCCCTAACCGTTCTTCCCCCTTCCCCTGATAAATGCCGCCCTGCACAGAGCAGACCCCCGTCAAGGGTGCGGCGAAGCCGCATCACGTATGTCATGTGTCGTGACTTCTGAGACTCTCAGATGTGTTGACTTGGTCGGGCCAAAGTGGGTTTGAACTGCGCGTTTGCGGGGTGGGTGGTGGAGGGTTGCTTCGGTGGGGGTCTGGGAGGGCTGCTTCGTGCAGGTCAACGTGTTGTTTCGTGACTTCTGAGACCCCTACTCATGCCTGCAACGGCCTTCATACCGCCCCCCGCGAAGCTGGCGGGTGACCAACCGCGGATCCATCTATCGGCCGATGCCGACGCCGATGGGGCTTGACTTCACCCACATAGCCGAGAGTCGTGCGTCCGGAGATCCGTGGTCATGACCTCACTCAACTGCCCAGTAGGGGACGTGTCGCGACGCCAGGTGCGCCGCCGGTTGCGTGCCGGCAATGGGATCCGAGAGCGGAGCAAGGGCAGCTATTCGGGGTTGCGTTCTCCGCGCGGCAGGGTCCGGACACGGAGCCCGCGTGACGCCCGCCACAGCGTGTGTTCCCGGGAGATCGCTTCCTCCGACTCTCCGACGAAATCCGCCCAGTCCGCCTCATTGGTCACGAACGTTGCCTCTGAGAGCACCATGGACAGTTCCTGCGCTGTGATCCCGTAGGCGGTGGCGAGGGTTTGGTACTGCTTCGCCTGTGTCCATGCGGTGGCAGTCGCGGCAAGGGCTGCGAATACCCCGATGAAGTCGAAGGAGATCTCGGTGAATGCCCAGACCGCCCCGCCCAACAGGCCGAGGAACTCGAACACAATGGTCGCGATGAGCCACTGATGGCTGCGTTGGGCGTTCCAGTTCTGCTTGCGGCTGTACCACTGCTCCTGCGCTCGGATCCGCTCGGCGAGGTAGAGCCCGCGGCGCGTCTGATAGTCGGCGCGCCGGATGGTGCGCATAGCGTCGGTGATCTGTGGTCCGTGTGCCTCGATCCCTCCCAGTTCGAGGTCGAGGCCGTTCAGGATCCCGGTGATCTCGCGCTGGAGGGTCCTGTCTGCCTCGGGGTCGTCGATGTCCGCGAACGACTCGCCTCTCACCATGTAGCGCCACGCGAGCGTCTTGACGGACTCGGCGGCCGCCCGGCCTTCGTACCAGGTCCGTTCCGGGCGATTGATCGCCACGTAGAGTTCGGCCCCCAGAGCAAGAGCGAACGAAACAAGCGCGATCAGTCCCCCGACGTTGATACCCGACACGGTCCACGCGGTGAGCGTGGCGCCCGCCACGGCGCCGAGGAGCCCGCCGAGCCTCAGGCGCAGTGCCGCCAGAAACCGTCGCTGAGCGGTCTGGGAGGTGTGGCTGGCGCTGCGGTACAGGAGGGGGAGGTCATCGCCGTTCAGGCTTACCGGTGAGGTCGTCTGGCCAGGAGGTGGCTGGGTCCCGTCAGCCGCCTGCGCGCTGGTCACCGGTTTGCCCGCTCACAGGCGATCTGCAAGAACTCGTCCCAGCCGGGTGGCAAGTGGCCCTGGCCGTCAAGGGCACGCATGAGGGCGCATGACTCGGCCCAGTAGCGGGTCGCGGTCGCAGCAGCAACGTGTGGGGCGAGGAGGGACGTCCCGGCCTCGTCCAGCAGCGACGCCAATCTGAACAGGCTCACCACAAGATCGGACTGCGCGTCCAGGTTGGTGGGCATGGCCTCGGCCAGGCCCCGATGGTGGTCCAGCAGCTGGTCGGCCAGTTGTTCCACGGTCCCGTCGATGACGTAGCGGGCAAGCCGGGGGATGGCGTTTCCGACGGCAGGAATGATCTCAGGGTGGGTTCGCACAAGCGGCAGAGCGGCGTGCGTGAAGACCGACCATTCCCATCCTGCGACGGGCCCTCCCGTTGTGATCACGTGTCCGCGGGCGGCGAGGTGCCCGGCGACGGCCTCCGCTGCTCTGTCCGCGTGCTGGGAAGCCTGGAGGTGGGCGGCGACCATGCGGTGCATGCGGGCCAGGTCGTGGTGCTCCCCAGGGGTCAGGAACCGCAGGCCTTCCAGCCGGCGGCGGACCGCGGGCCATGGGTCCTTCTCTGCGGTCACGACAAGGCTGGGGAACCTGTTCTGTGCGATCGCCTCCAGCCACGGCCAGGGGACCTCCTCCGGCGGAAGGCAGGCTGCCGCCCGCAGGACGAAGCCTGCCACCTCGTCCAAGCTGCCGAGTTGGGCGGACAGCACCACCGACAACAAGCCCTCCTCGTGCAGCATCGCCTCCCGCACGGTGTCCGTGACCCGCTGATCTGTCAGCCCGAGCCCCTGGGAACGTAGCCAGGACAGGTACCGAGACGGGGCTACGTCCGGGTTGACACCCAAGTACACGGCGACCTGCTCCACCGCCAACGTGAACCCACCCAACAGCTCCACAATCTTCCGCGCCGCGTCCTCCTCCTCGCGGGAGACGAAATCCGGATACCGGCCCTCCCGGTCCTTGGGCGGCTGATGCCAGCGAATCAACTCAAGGGCGTCGCCCGGTTCCAGCGCGTCCACCGGCACGAACGCCAAACCACCCCGCTGGGCCAACTGGTCATCCCCCAACCGGGTGGTCGCCACCACCCGCACCCCATCGCGAGCGGGGAGCTTTCCCACTTGGGTCGCCGAAAGCAGGCGTGGATCGTCGACGTTGTCGAGGATGAGCAGGGCGTGGCAGCCCGTCCCCTCAGCGTCGTCGGGATCCTGGTCCGTCGTCGCCAGCCGCGCCAAGTGGGCCAGCACCCCCCGGCCCGCCAACTGCGGATCCGCTTCCTCCGCCGGGGTGCGGGTGTAGCCCAACTCCGGGGCGACCGCGAGTTCACCCACCAGGGCGAGGAGGTCGGCCTTGCCCTCCGCGGCCAGCGACCACGCCCCACCTCGATAATGGTCCGCGAACGCGTGCGCGTACGCCACGGCAAGCTCGGTCTTCCCGAGCCCACCCAGGCCGTGCAGCGCCGTCACGACCCCCACCTGACCCAAGGCCACCTGCTCATGCAGCCGCCGCATCTCTGCGTGACGGCCCACGAACGTCGCCGACGGGCGGCGCAGGTTCCCGGTCACCGACTTCGCGCGGCGCGCCCGCGCCAACCGGTCCCAGACCCGCTCCCCGAGTTCACCCAACCGCTCGGCCACATCCACTTCCAGCAGCGCCTCCGCACCGCGGGGGAACCACGGCTGCAGATCGATGTGATGATGGCGGGTCACCTCCTCGCGCCAGCGAGCATCGACCTGCAGGTCCGAGCCCCTCACTTCCACGAAGTAGACCACCGCGATCGGGTCGCCGCCCACCGGGACCCGGGCCTGCATGCGCAGGTACTCCTCGAACTCCCACTTGCAGTACGCCGAGCCGTAGTAGCTCGGCGACTGGCACACCAACAACACGCTGGAAGAACGCAACGCCCCCAAGATCCGCTGTCGCCAGTCATCCATGCCGTGGATCTCAGATCGGTCAAGGAAGACACGCATCGGCTCGGAAGAGAACCGCCGATGGTCCGCAAGGATGAAATCCCGCAGCCCCGTCACCCACCCGTCAGCATCATCCTTCCGGGAATACGAGATGAACAACTCGTACTGGTCACTCATCACAGTGCTCCCTTGCATCGGCGCTTCCTCTGGGTGATCCTCTCAGCAACACGGGCAACCCAAGCCGGGTGACCGCACAACGGGTCACCGTCCGCGTCCCTCATCAGAATGCGTCTGTCTCCAGC
>NZ_JARKPQ010000222.1 GCF_029975155.1 Propionicimonas sp.
CTAGCGAATGGTGCTGGGTAGTCAAGCCCAGCGTCAATTTTTCTCATCTATTCCCATTCGAAAGCCATGTGGTGCTTCGCACAGGTGTCGAGCTGGCTGCGTTGTTGCCTGGCACTGGCTGCCGCGGGCGGTGGTCGGACCCGAACGGGCCCACCTCCGGTTTTCGGTACTGCTGCGTGACACCGGCTGCCGCGCACCGTGGCCGGGCCGAAAAGGAGCTCGCCTCCGGATGCCGGCACTATTGCGTGACACCGGCTGTGTGTGCATTGCCGGACCGAAAGGGGCTCACCTTCTGAGGGCGGCACCATCGCCCGGGGCGAGGCACCGCGGACGCACGCCACGAGCCCGGCTCTTGAGTTGCCGATTCTCCGCAGACGTGTGCTAGGCTTCTCAAGCTGGTTCCGCAAGGGACCGTATGCGCGAGTGGCGGAATGGCAGACGCGCTGGCTTCAGGTGCCAGTGCCCTTTTTGGGCGTGGAGGTTCAACTCCTCTCTCGCGCACGATAGCAAGAGGTCCCGTGGCTAGGTAAAACACCTAGCCACGGGGCCTTTTGTCATGTTCAGGGGTTTCGCCAAATGGACCCAAGGAGGGCCATTTCGTGCCAGACATCTGGCACGCAGCTGGCACGATGTGCCGGAAGGGAGCAGAGGATGAGCAGGCGGGCGTTCGGCTGTGTGAGGAAGCTGCCCTCGGGTCGCTGGCAGGCGCGGTACACCGGTCCGCACCTGGCCGAGCACAAGGCGCCGGTGACGTTCGCGTTCAAGAAGGACGCGGAGTCGTGGCTGGGCGCCGAGGACCGGCTGATTGCCGGCGGCGGGTGGGTGGCACCCGCCCGGAGACAGGCCGCGGCCAGCGCGGGGGCCGTGACCGTGGGCGACTACGTCGAGAGGATCATCCAGCGTCGCGCGACACGGTCCAGGAAGCCGATGGCACCCACGACGGCGGACCTGTACCGCAAGGACTATCGACTCGAGCTCCAGGAGCCGTTTGGGGCCGTTCAGCTGACTGCTCTGACTCCGGCGATGGTGGCGGCGTGGGTGGACGCGCCAACGAAGGCCAGGACCCAGAAGGGCCGGGCGTACGACCTGCTGAAGTCGGTCCTGAACGACGCGGTGGAGGAGGAGTTGATTGAGAAGAACCCCTGCCGGGTGAAGGGCGCAGGAAACCCGCCCCCGCTCGCAAGGGCGAGGTGTTGAGCGTCGAGCAGGTGCTGGCCTATCTGGAGGCCGTGCCCGAGCGCTACCGGGTCGCACCGATGGTGTCGGCCTGGTGTGCGCTGCGTTCGGGAGAGGTCCGCGGTCTGCGACGCTCCGACGTGAACCTGAGCGCCGAAACGATTGAGGTCGTGCAGGCCGTCAGCCGAGTCCGCACCGGGCCGGCGTCCAAGACACTCGAATGGCGGATCGCCGGCCCCAAGACGAAGGCAGGCGTGCGCACCGTGGCGACGCCGAGGGTGATGATCGATCCGATGCGCACCTGGATCAAGAACCTGCCGGTTGCGGGCCGCGACGGATGGCTGTTCCCCCTCAGTGGGCGATGCGCGCAAGCCCATCCTGTCCAGCGTGCTGCATGAGGCCCACGTCAAGGGCCGTACCGCAATCGGCATGCCCGATCTGACGGTCCACGACCTGCGCCGGACGGCGGCGACGCTGGCCGCGCAGGGTGGCGCCACCACCGCTGAGCTGATGCGCCTGCTCGGCCACACCACCGCGGCCATGGCTATGGTCTACCAGCGGGCGACTGATGCTCGCGACCAGGAGCGTGCGCGTCGCCTCGATGAACAGATCATGAACGCGAAGAAAGGGGCATGAGATGAGCAAGAGGCGACGCGCCGGCGATGTGACGCCGTCGGAGCAGTCGGGAGGCAGTGCCTTCTTCCGCCGGAAGCAGGGATGACAGCGGGTGATCGGAAGTACGAGGCGACCGGTGCCGTGGGCCCAGGGTTCGGTGTGGGGAACGACTGTCGTGCAGATCGCAAGTTGAGCGGGTCCAACCCCGGGGCCGGGCCGCGCGGGTGACGTGGGCGAATGGACTCGAAGATCCGCTCGTTTACGAGCAGAAATGAGGCCGGGCATTGGTAGAGTTGAGCCTGTCGTCATCGACGACCGGGACCCGTGGCCGACGGGCTCGTGACGGTACCTGCCGGGCCCGGCGATCGGCGAGATCGGGCTGGTTGGTCGTAGCGGACCAACCACACGGACGCCCACCGACGGCGGCCGTGCAGAAGAGGTCGTGGCCGGGGAGAGTCGGGGACTCCCTGCGAAACCCCCCGCAACTTCTCTCGGAGGCCCCCGCCCATGTCCATCACGTCCGCCCCGGTCTCACCGGAGTTCTTCTCGCTCGCCCAGGCCCGCCTGTACACCGGCCTGTCCGACAACACCCTCCGCCGGCGCATCGCCTCCGTCGCCCTGCCGGCCTACGACCTATCCGACCCCGCTTCGCCCCAGCGCACCCTACGCGTCCGTCGGTCCGACCTGGACGCCCTCGCGCGTCCCATCCGCGGCGCGGCGTAACAGTCGCCGCTCCACCAGTGTGATCCCGGCCTCATACATCAGACTGCGGCACGCTGCCTATCCAGCGAAAGCATCGGGCTCGGCGGACAAGTCGATGACGCGCGCCGCGTAGGCGTCCACAAGTTCATTGGTGTCGATGCGCAGGCCTACGCCCCTACTCCCGCCGCTGAGCGCAATCCGGCGACCGGCCAGTCCGGCGTCGATGATCACTGGCCATGCGGTGCTCGCCCCGATCGGCGTGACGGCACCGGGTTCGTACCCGGTCGCTGCCACGACGGTGCTCGAGTCCGGAAGGGTGAGGTGCTGTGTCCCAGCGACGGCGCGGAGCTTCGCCCAGGAGAACCGTGCGGTCAACGGCACGAGGACGAACAGGAAGTTCTGGCCGCGCTGGACGACGATCGTTTTCGCGACCACGGCGTCGTCCGCCCGCGAGGCTCGGTGCCGGTTCGGATCGCGGAGGAAGAACTCGATGTCCAGCCCGCGGGCTGCGGCGTCAGCGGTCACATCGGCCAGTCCCGCAGGGTGGCGGTCGGTGAGGGTGTCCATGGTCGTGTGCTGTCGTGCCGGGTGCCGGTTACACGCGGATCTCGGCACTTTCCGGGAGTCCGTACCAGCGCCGGTTGGTGTAGACGAGCGGCGTGGCGGTGCGTGGGCCGGTGTCGTGACGTGCGGCGGCGTCGAGGGCGCGGACGATGAGGAGGGTGGAGGCACCCACGCGCAGCCTGTTCACGACGCGACCGCGTACCCATGCGCCTGCTTCCGGGAACCAGGGTTCCCCGGTGGGAAGCCGCGTCCAGCGGCCTGTGTCGGCGAACCGGTCGATGCCGCTGGTCGCGCCCAGCCGGGCCAGGTCGAGCTGGTCGGTGGTCAGCAGGTGGACCACGACCGTGTCGGCGGCGAGAAGCGTCGCGGCAGCCGAGGACTCGTCGGTCACCGAGAAGCCCAACAGCGGCGGCTCCGCGCTGATCGAGGTGACCGAGGTGGCCGTCAGCGCCGCCGGGCCGTTGCCGGCGTCGGCTGTGATCAGCGCGACGCCGGCGGCGTGGTGGCGGAACACGAGCTTGTACTCCTCCGCGGTGATGCCGGCGGAGACCACGCGTGCGTCCGTTGCGGTGGTCATCAGCTGCGGAGCGGCTTGAGCGCCCCCGCCCAGGCGACCAGCTGGTCGAGGAGGGTGTCCAGATAGCCGGCCTGGTAGGGAGCGGGCTTGAAGGTGGTGTAGTTCTCGAACTCCAGTGGCAGGGAGACGTTGACGTTCTGTCGGACGCCGGCGAGTTGGAGTTCGGCGGTGACGAGGCGGAGGTGTTCGATCGCGCGGGCGCCGCCGACGACGCCGTAGCCGACGAAGGCCACGGCCTTGTTGTGCCATTCGGCGTGGAGGTAGTCGATGGCGTTCTTGAGTACTCCCGAGGTGCCGTGGTTGTACTCGGGGGTCACGAGGATGTAGCCGTCGAACTCTGCGATCTTGGCGGCCCACTGCCTGGTGTGGTCGTTGTGGTACTGGCCCAGCGAGGGCGGGAGGGGCTCGTCCAGGTGCGGCAGCGGATAGTCGGCCAGGTCGACGAGTTCGAACTGGGCGTCGGTGCGCTGCGTCGCCTGTTCGTAGACCCAGTCGGCGACCTGCTTGCCGTTGCGGCCGGGGCGGGTGGAGCCGACGATGATGGCGATCTTGAGGTCGGGCATGGTGGTCCTGTTCTGTTCAGTTGGTGGCGTTGCTCGGGGCGAGCGGCGTCCGGTCGGGGGAGGGTGTGGGGTCGTTCCAGCCGAGCTCGGCGCCGATGGCGTGGATCGCGGCCAGCTGTGAAGCGTTGTAGTCGACGCCGAGCTGGTTGGGGATGGTGACGAGGACGGTGTCGGCGGCCTCGAGCGCGCTGTCGTGGCGGAGCCGTTCGACGAGCTGCTCCGGTTCGCCGATGAAGGACGGCCCGAACCTGGAGGGGATTCCCTCGATCAGGCCGACTCCTTCGGCGGAACGCGGGCCGGAGCCGAAGTAGGCGCGGCTGAGGTCGTCGACGATCGGCACGATGCTGCGTGACACCGAGGCTTGCGACGCCCAGGCCCAGCCGGCGTCCGTCCAGGCGGTCCGGAAGGCGTCGATCTGCTGTCGTTGCAGCTGGTCGAACGGGATTCCCTTCTCCTCCATCATCACCGTGGACGACATCAGGTGGAGGCCCTGGCTGGCGGCCCAGATCGCGGTGTCCGCGCTGCCGGCGCCCCACCAGATCCGCTGCCGGAGCGTCGGCGACTGGGGCATCACCGGCAGCGGGCTGGCGTCGCGGACCAGCTGGGGATTGGGCGCGGCGATCCCTTGTCCCTCGATCGCCCGGAGGAACAGCTCGGTGTGCTGCCGGGCCATGTCCGCGTCGTTGCCGTCCTGCGGGACGTGACCGAAGTAGCGGTAGCCGCGGTCGGCATGCTCGGGCGATCCCCGGCTCACCCCGAGCTGCAGCCTGCCGTCGGAGAGAAGGTCCGTCGCGGCCGCTTCCTCGGCAAGGTAGAGCGGCGTCTCGTAGCGCATGTCCACGACCCCGGTGCCGAACTCCAGCCGGGTGGTCCTGGCGGCGATCGTCGCCAGGAGAGGGAAGGGCGATGCCTGCTGCTCGGCGAAGTGATGGATGCGGAAGTACGCTCCCGCGATGCCGATCTCCTCGGCCGCAATCGACAGCTCGACCGCCTGGGTCAGCGAGTCGCGGGCGGACCTGGTCTGCGAGCCCAGCCCGTTGCTCCAGTGCCCGAAGGACAGGAACCCAATCTTCTTCACATCCATCTCCCTTGCCTTGTCGGACTAAGCACTACTTGACTGTTCAAGTAGGAGGCTAGCCGCATCTACTTGACTGTTCAAGTCGGTCGGCGGGAGGATTATTCCCGGGAGGATCGATCGATGAGTGAGCGACCACGGTTGAGCCGGGACGAGGAGGACGCCTGGATGCAGCTCCTGGCGATCATGGAGTACCTGCCCACACTGATCGAACAGCAGTTGCGCCGCGACTCAGGTCTGGGACGTTTCGAGTACGCGGTGCTCCTGATGCTCTCCCGGGCCCACCGGCGAACGCTCCCGATGCTCAACCTGAGCGCGGTCACGTTCGGGTCGCTCTCGCGGCTGTCCCACACCGTGACCCGGCTCGCCGAACGGGACCTGGTCACCAGGGAGCGAATGGGTGCGAACCGCCTCGTCACCCTGACCGATGCGGGCCGCGAAGCGCTCCTGCTCGCCGCCCCGGGACACGTCCGCGAAGTGCGGCGGCAGGTGATCGACCACGTCCCCAGCGGTCAGGCGGCAGAGCTGGCCCAGCTGCTACGACCCATCGCCGACCATCTGAAAGCCAACGCGCCGCGGTGCTGAGGGCCCACCCGACAGAGACCTTGACGGGACTGATCGGTGGGTCAGCCATAGTGGGCTTCGACCATCACCTGAAGGGGTCGCCAGACCAGGCGGTTGATGGCGACCACGTAGAGGGCCATGACGGTGATCCCGGCCAGGATCAGGTGGTAGTCACCGCTCTGGGCGGCGTCGGCGATGTAGGCGCCGATGCCGGTCGCCCTGAGGGTGGTGCCGCCGTAGGTGACGATTTCGGCGACGATCGAGGCGTTCCAGGCACCGCCGGAGGCGGTGATGGCGCCGGTGATGTAGTACGGCAGGATCCCGGGCAGGGTGAGGCGCCGCCAACGCAGACTGCCGCGGAGACCGAGGTCGTCCATGGCCTGCTTGAGGTCGGTCGGGACGGCCTGGGCGCCGGCGACGGCGTTGAACAGGATGTACCACTGCGCACCCAGGGCCATCAGCACGATCCCGCCGATGTCGAGGCTGATGCCGGTGCGCAGCAGGGCCCACGTGACGAAGGGGAACAGGAAGTTCGCCGGGAAGCTGGCCAGGATCTGGATGACGGGCTGGGCGGCGCGTGCGGCCCGCGGGTTGGAGCCGATCCAGACGCCGATCGGTACCCAGACCAGGCTTGCGACGACCATGAGGACGGCCACGCGGGCGAGGGTGAAGAGTCCGAAATAGAGCGGCGTGACGAAGATGCCCCAGCCGTCGACCTCGGTGATGTAGGCGAACAGCCGCCACGTCCCGTAGCCAAGGGCCGCGCAGCCAAGGGCCCAGATCACCGTCTGGAGCCGGGATGCGCTCGTGGTCGTGGCGCGTGGCGCTGCGGCGGTGCCGAGGACACGGTCGCCCCACCGGTTGACCGGTTCGGCGAGACGCCGCCGCAGCTGGCCGAGCGCGCGTGGCCAGTGGCTACGCCGGAGCAGGTCCAGGACGAGTGACCGGGGCGCTTCGTGCGGCTCGGTCTGTTCGTTCTTGAACTTCTCCGACCAGGCCACGAGCGGACGCCAGAACACGAAATTCACCGCGAGCACCATGACGACCATCGTCACCACGGCCAGCCCCACCCGGCCCAGGTCGCCGGCGGCGATCGCGGCGCCGGCGTAGGAGCCGATCCCGGGCAGCGCGTAGTCGCGGTTGGCGAGGCTCACGGTCTCGGAGACGACGAGGAAGAACCAGCCGCCGCCCATGCTCATCATGCCGTTCCAGACCAGCCCGATCGCGCCGTGCGGCAGGTCGAGCCGCCAGAAGCGGCGCCACCGGGACAGGCCCATCAGCCGGCACGCCTCGTCCAGTTCGGGAGGCTGGGTGATCAGGGAGTCGTAGAAGCTGAACGTCAGGTTCCACACCTGGGAGGTGAATATCGCGAAGATCGCCGCCAGTTCCAGGCCCAGGTAGGAGCCGGGGAACAGGGCGATGAACCCCGCGACCGTGATCGCCAGGAAGCCCAGCACAGGCACCGACTGGAGGATGTCCAGCGCGGGGATCATCAGCCTCTCCGCCCTCCTGCTGTGCGCGGCGACGTAGGCGTAGCCGAACGTGAACAGGTACGAGGCGGCGAGTGCGATGAACATCCGCAGCAGGCTGCGCGCGGCGTCGTAGGGCAGCAGTGCCGGGGACGTGTCCACGGTGACGACGGCGGCTGGGTTGAACGCCACCGTGGTGTCGCGCCCGACCGCCACGATGAGGTAGAGCACGACCAGCACGAACAGGCCCACCACGACATCAGCCACGCTGAGGCGCCGGAACGGACGCCGGCCCAGGCGCGGATCGCGCGGCTGGCGCGGCGGACGGGGTGCAGGCGCGAGCCCGCGACCGCCGGCCACGACCCGGAGGGTGAACGTCATCGCGCACCTCCCCCGGCCAGGACGGCGGTGCGATCCGGATCGGCGACGAACTCGTCGTGGTCGGCGTCATAGGCGAACTGCTCGGAGTAGCGACCCCAGTCGTTCGCGACGTCCAGTTGTCGCTCGAGCTCCTCCTCTGCGAAGGATCGGCGCAGGATGTCGGCGAAGAACCCGCGGCGAAGCGTGCGGGTTGGCGCCTTCTCCAGCGCGTTCGCGATGAGTCGCACCAGGGGAGCCCGCTCCAGCGCCGCCCGGGCGAAGATCTGCTTCGAGACCTGGATTTGCGCACCGGCGAACTCCATGCCCTCAGCAGTCAGATCCACCTGGCCGTCGCGGCCCAGCGTGACGAATCCCAGCATGACCAGGGCGTCCACGAGCGGCAACAGATCGCGCACGTCCAGGCCCAGGTCGGACGCCGTCTCCCCAAGGTGGGTCGGGCCGGACGCGGCCAGGATCTCCGCGAACCCCGACAGCGCGTCCACGCTGGCATTCGGCAGCGGGGCGGACGCCGGCGTCACCAGTCCGGACGGGCCGGCACCTGCCGTCGCCGTCCCCTGGCCCGCCATTTCCGCGTAGATCCGCTCGACCGTGGTCTCGAACTCGATCTGGTGCCGGTCGCGCGGCCGGGGCAGGTCGATCGGCAGCTCGGCGATGATCCGTCCCGGCTTCGACCCGAGGATCAACACCCGATCAGCCAGCGTGACGGCCTCGTCGATGTTGTGGGTGACCAGCACGATCGCCTTGATCGGGAATTCGTCGCTTCCCCACAGCTCCAGAAGCTCGCCACGCAGGTTCTCCGCGGTCAGCACGTCCAGCGCAGAGAACGGCTCGTCCATCAGCAGCACGTCCGGGTGCACCACCAGGGCCCGGGCGAGTCCGACCCGCTGCCGCATCCCGCCGGAGAGCTCTTTCGGATAGGCGTCCTCGAAACCGTCCAGACCGATCAGGTCGATCGCGGCCTCAGCCCGCGCGCGCCGTTCGGGCGGTGGCACCAGCCGCGCCTCCAGCCCCAGCTCCACGTTCTGCCGCACCGTCAACCACGGCAGCAGGGCGAAACTCTGGAACACCATCGCCGTGCCCGGATTCGGTCCGGTCAGCCGCGCACCCTGGTAGCGCACCGCACCCTCAGAAGGCTCGATCAGCCCGGCAACGCACCGCAACAGAGTGGACTTCCCACTCCCCGACTTGCCGAGCAGCGCGACGATCTCACCCGGATGCACCACCAACGACACCCCATCCAGCACCGGTACCGGCTCACCCGGGGTGCCGAACGTCTTCGAGACCCGGTCCACCTCGATCAACGGCGCGCCACGACCGCGCCGCCTGGCCACACCCACGGACATCCTGCCCATCGCAGACTCCCATCCGGGCGCGCTGCAGCGCACGCGCCCCACATGGTGAAGCGACAAGGAACAGCAGAAATCCAGGCACGGAGGCCCACGGCCCCCGACGGCCGCTAACGCAGCGGCCGGCAATCAAAGGCGCGGACCAACCGGGTCTGTCTACTGCCATCGCTCATCGATCCACACCTCCTTCAGCCGAGTTCGGGCCGCTGAACCGGCCCAACCGGCAACACTAGCACGCTGAGGGCCTGCCGGGATCCGTGCCCGACTACTTCGCTCCACATGGCGCTATCCGGGCAATGGAGTCGCCAGCAGCTCCTCGGAGAGGGCCCAGAGCCGGTCCGCATTTCCAGGGTCGAGGGCGTAGTCGGCGACGCCGCGGCGTACGCCGGGAGTTAGGGGTTCGGCCTCCTGGCAGTCCTCGAAGTACCTTCCGGTCACCCCCTCGACCAGCGGGGACGCGGCCAGCAGCACGGAGGTCGCGGCGCCCTGCGGAATGTCCTTGACCGACACTCCGGTACGCCCCTGCGGGTCAAAGGACTGCGGCAACACTGCTGCCGGGTCGACGTGTCGAGAAAGACCAGTGCTGGCGATGCGTCCGGGGTTCAGCGCGTTGGCGGAGATGCCGTCGAACGCCCAGCGCTTCGCGATCCCCACGGCAAAGAGCACGTTGGCGGTCTTCGACTGGCTGTACGCCGCCCACGGGTTGTAGGGCAGCGTGTGGAAGTTCGGGTCGTCGAAGAGGACCTCACCGTTGATGTGACCGACGGAACTCACGTTGACGACGCGCGCATGACCCGCCATCGCAAGCGCGTCGTGCAGCCCGGTGGTGAGGCCGAAGTGACCCAGATGGTTGGTGGCGAATTGCATCTCCCACCCCTCGGCCGTGCGCTCCTCGGGGGTCGCCATGATCCCGGCGTTGTTCACCAGGATGTGTAGCGGACCCACCCAGGCGGCGACGAAGGCCCGCACCGAACGGCGGTCGGCCAGTTGCAGTTCGGCGACGTGGACGGCCTTGTTGTCTGTCTCGGCCGCAATCTCGGCAGCGACTTGGCGACCAGCATCCGGGTTGCGCACGGCGAGCGTGACCTCTGCCCCGGCCGAGGCGAGGGCACGTGCCGTCTCGCGGCCGATACCCGAGGAGGCACCAGTGACGATCGCCCGGCGTCCGCCTAGGTCGTGTCTCCTAATGCCTGTAGCCATAGGGTGATGGCTCGTAGGACGGCTCCGCCGCGGTAGGTGAGGGCGAGTTTGTCGTAGCGGGTTGCGAGGCCTCGCCATTGCTTGGTCTGGTTGAAGCCGCGTTCGATCACGTTGCGGTTCTTGTAGTCGTCGGTGTCGTAGCCGACCGGGCGGCCACCGCGGTAGCCGCGGCGTTTACGGTGACCCTTCTGGTCATCAGGCTCGGGGATCACCGAGACGATCCCGCGTTGTCTCAGATAGGCCCGGATCGCCCGGGAGGAGTACGCCTTGTCGGCGCGCATCCGATCAGGACGCGACCGTGGCCGACCCGGCCCGCGACGGGCGACTCGGAGGTGTTCCATCAAGGTCTCGAACATGGGCGAGTCGCCAGCCTGCCCAGGACCGATCAGCACGACCAGCGGCAGGCCGTGGCCGTCGACAAGGTGGTGGATCTTGGTCGACAAACCCCCTCGTGAGCGTCCGATCGCATGGTCAGACGGCTCGGTCAGCAGATTCTTGTAGTTCGATAGGCCCCCCTGTGTCCCGGGCCAGGTTCGTCGCATGCTGGTGGGCACGGTTGATCGTGGAGTCCACACTCACCGACCAGTCCACCCGGCCGGCAGCGTCGGCCTCGGTGAGCAGCACGGCCAGCACCTTGTCCCAAGTGCCGTCACCGCTGTAACGACGGTGCCGCTTCCACAGGGTTTGCCACGGACCGAACTCGGCCGGCACATCCCGCCACGGCGCCCCGACCCGGTACCGCCAGATCACCCCCTCCACGACCCGACGGTCATCCCGAAACGGCCGACCCCGACGACCCGCCGACGACGGCAACAACACGCGAACCCGATCCCACTGGGCATCGGTCAAGACAGCATCACGAAACACACCCAGATCGTCCCCCGGAACCACCCCACCCATTTAGGAGACACGCCCTAGGTGAGACCCGCTGCCGGGGCAGCGGCCCTGCGGTAGCCAGCGTTCGTGTGGTGAGGGCGTGTGCTTCCGCCATCGTGGAAGGTGTCTTCGGTTGTTCCGATGAGGTGGCGGCGTCAGACTGAGTGACGCGGACGAGGAGGTGCGCGCGAAGTGGTTCGGATCGCTGGGATGCCCTGGTGGAGGTGTTGCGTGGCGCCGCGGCAGCGGTGTCCGGGCCCGCGGTGGCTGCGAAACTCGGTGTCTCCAGCCCTGGCCGAGGTTGAGGCTCACCGTGCCGTCGGTGGCGAGGTGGGCCGTTGCAGGATGAGGAACACCACGTGGGACAGGCCCGCTCGTCCTACATCAAGGCCGTCCGCGTAGCCAGCACCGGAGACTTCGACGAAGCCGCCCGCCTCTTGGCCGCCGGACGCGCCGAATACACCGCCGGCCATGAGATCCACGCCGCACTGCTCACCGAAATGGCCGGAGGCGGCGACATCGTCGTAGACCTCCTGCTCGCCCACGCCGAAGACCAGCTGATGGGAGCCGACCAGCTCCTGCCCGTCGCCGACGCGTTCATCGAGGTCCACAAGCGCTTGTTGAGCCTGGAGCGGGAACTGCGTGGCGGCCCAGCCGATCCAACAGTATGAGGCGAGTCGGTCTGGGGCCCAAGGCGGCATCGGTCATCGCCCCGGTTGGAGCGGCGACCCGGGGACAGGCGGGCTGGTGTTCAGGGCCGGTCCTCATGGGCTGGCGTGGCGCCCTCGGCGTTTTCTCGGTCGTTGTTGACGGCTGCGGTGGATGAGAGGGCTCGGATCTGGTCGGCGAGCGTGTTGCCGACGATCTTCTCCAGAGTGACGAGGACGTCGGCTTCTGGCTTCGGCGAGTATTGGACGGTCTTCTGGTGAGCTTGACGGACCTTGTTCGGGCAGGTCTCGGTCAGGCGGGTGAGCAACTGGGTAGCGTCCATCAACTCGATGTGGTGTTCGACCATCCACGTTCGTGGAAAGTGACGGGTGTTCTCGGTGACCAGAATGTCGGCTTCGGCGGCGAGCGCGGCAGCCAGGACGTGCCGGTCCCCGGCGTCCATCGCAACCTTGGCGACGGCGCTCAGGTCGTCGGCGCTGACGTCGACGAGCGCGTCTTCGAGGTAGTCGTTCATCAGAGTCTCGAGGTGATCGGTGGCCGTCTGGTCAAGCCGGAGCCGGTAGCGCAGGTTGCGGGACATCTCGTCCAGGATCTGTTGGCTCCAACGGATCTCGATGGCTCCTGCGTCCGCTGCATACAGGAAGTAGTCGCGAAGGGTCCGAGAGAACAGGATGTTGGCGTCAGCCAGGACGACGGCGATCGTCAATCGACCAGTCCGATCTCGTTGGAGAACTCGGCCAGTGCCCGGGCCGCCTGGTCGCGCCGCGCCCGGCGTGAACGCTGGAAGGCTAGGATCGCCTGAGCAGGGATGCGGTGGTGGGTGCCGACCATGACCTGGTCGATCGCTCCGGATGCGATCAGCTTCATCAACGATGGCCGGGACACGCCTAGCATGGCGGCGGCCTCTGTGGTGGTGAACAGTTCCCTGATCGGGACGACCACGGCGCCAGTGGTGCGCTCGGCATCGAGCAGAGCGAGCACCTTCTCCGCACTCTTGCGCGGAAGTTCAAGAGTGACGCTCACACTGGCGCCGGGGCTGGCGAGCGCAGCGCGGAGCGTCTCGACATCTTCGATCCGAACCTCATTCATCCGTCCTCCAAGTGCAACAACAGAACATAGCTGCTGCAAGTGTAGCGCCTGAGAGGTTCGACCGGTGCCTCAGTGTGGAAGATCAGAGGTGGTCCTCGGTTGAAGTGATCTCGGACAGCGTTTGGGCCACTATCCGGCTCAACTGCAGATAGGTGGCCTGCTCGTCAGACGACAGCGCGGCCAGGGCGGAGGCGTTCGCGTTCGCGAGGAGCTCGGTCAGTTCCTGAAGTCGGCCCTCGGCCGCCGGGGTGAGCCGGTAGGTCCGCATCCGTCGATCGGTGGGGTGCTGCTGATGCGAGACCAGCCCGTCGCGTTCCATGCGGTTGAGGGTCGCCGCCATGGTCGGCTGTCGCACAGCCAGCGCTTCAGCCAGCTCGGTCTGGCAGGCGTCGCCGGTGTCCGCGAGCATGAAGACAACCGGAAGATAGGCCGGGTTGAGGTTGAGCGGGCGCAGCGCGTCGGCAATGGAACGTTCGAACAGCCGAGCGCACAGATTCGTCAGGAAGCCCGCTGACTCGAACCGGTCCAGCCGGACCTCACCGCCCTTGCTCCTGCGTCCGCTTCGCAAGGTTGCTGCCTGGCCGCCAGCTGTACCGCTCATGATGGATGTCCCTCTCCTTCTTGCCCGCACTGACCAGTGTGCGCCGCACGGCCTCCACCAGGGAGACCGGCCCGCACAGGAACCAGATCGCATCCTGCGGAGCGGACGCGGCCAGTTCCTTCATGGCCGCGTCGTCCAGGTGTCCGCTCTCGGAACTGAAGTGAGGCCGCAGCCGCAGCCAGGGACGCGTCTCGGCCGCGGTCACCAACTCCTCCCACGCTGGCGCGTCGCTGCGGGAGCGGGCTGCGAAGACCAGGTCCACGGTCGCCTCCCGGTCTGCTGGCCACGATCGAACCACGGAGAGGAACGGGGTGATCCCGGAGCCACCAGCGATCCAGACCTGCGGCCGGGCCTGGTCGACCGATCCCGGCCGGAAGCCCCCGAACGGCCCCTGCAGGAGCACTGCGTCGCCGACGCGGACGCTGAGTGGAACTCTGGACGTCCAGTCGCCGGCCGATCGGATCAGCGCGCTGACCTCCTCATCGCCCGGGGCACTGGTGATCGTGAACGGGTGCGTCTCCCGGGATCCGGCGTCCGCCGTGACAAACGCGAACTGCCCGGGCGAATGCGCCCGGAGACGCCTCTCCCCGGCCGGGCGCAGCACCAACTCCACGTACCGCTCGGCCGGTCGCAGCGCCTCGACACGATACGGAACCCCACCCCGGACCTTGTCGGCGATCCGGATCGCCAAACTCACCACCCCACCGGCGGCCACGAGCGCAAGGAGGACCGGCACCGGACCGTCCAACAGCCCCCACGACCCAAGCGCAACAAGACCGTGAGCCGTCAACACAACGAAAGCACCGGCGGTAGCCATATGTACCCGCTGCCAGCGGTCATAGGGAACCCGCGCGTTCATCGCCAACGCCACCGACCCGACCAGCAGAACCAGACCCAAGGCGCCAGCAATCAGTGGCGGCGCCGGCTGCTCCAGGATGCTCAGACCACGATCCACAAACGAAGCCACCGGCGCGAGCATCAAATGGACGCCGACCAGCCCCACGACGCTCACACCGAGAGCGCGATGCAACAAGTACGCCCGATCCAGCGGCCCAACCACCCGCTCCACGATCGGCCGACGCAGCGCAAGAAACAGATTGAGCGCCATCATCGTGTAGGCCGCCAAGCCGAACGCGACCGCCAAGCCCGTGAGCCAACCCGAACCCGCCACCGCCACCGCCACAAGAGCCACCAGGCCGACCCCGATCGGCACCACCACGATCCGGCTTCGCATAATCAATATATTGCATGCTATGCAATCGCTGCGAAGCGATCACGCTATCCCTCCGATGGCGCCCGCCAGGACCGGAGACCAGATAGCACAGGAGTTCGCCCGGAGGAGCCCCAGGCTGTGTGGTCTGTAGTCGCAGCCGGGGCAGCAGCCGGAAGCGGGTAGAGCTGACCCGTCGGTGCGACGCTGCGGTGGAGTTACCAGGCTCACTTCCGCGTGGTGAGGAAGTGAATCTGGCTGGAGTGCAATGCCGTCCCGGCCTACGGTGCGAAATGGTGAGGACCTTTGGTCGAAGGCAGAGGAGCAGTTGATGACGACTACCGACTACGCGGACGCAACTGCTGCTGAGATGGCACCGTTCTTTCCCCCGGCCGACGCGGGGCGCGCGATGGCTGGCGCGCGAACGCATGCCGGACTGACCTACGCGTCCATCGACGGCTACCGGCACCTCAAGCTCGATCTCCACGTCCCAATGGACGTCGAGAAGAGCGTCGCCGTCGTGGTGTGGATCCATGGTGGCGCGTTCTCAATGGGCGCCCGCGACATCCTTCCCGCCGGCTGGCCGGTCGACGGGGTCGCCAAGGCCCTGATCGGTGCCGGTATCGCGGCCGCGACCATCGACTATCGGCACTCGCGAGAGGCGGGGTTTCCAGCGCAGCTCCACGACGTCAAGGCGGCCATCCGATACCTCCGAGGGTTCGCCGATGAGCTGCGCTTGGACGCGAACCGTGTTGGCGTGTGAGGCGAGTCCGCGGGAGGGACGCTGGCCGAACTGGCGGCACTGGTGACAGACGACGTACTGGAAGGGCAGACAGGTTTGACCGGCCCCACCAGCACTGTTCAGGCCGCGGTCAGCTTCTATGGGGTCGCCGACCGCGAGACGTTGCCGTCGATCGCCGTCTGCGAGTGCCCAAGATCTGACGCCAGCGTCGGGCCAGAGCGGAACGGTGGCCGCGACGGACCACCATGAGATGGCGACCGGAAGCAGGTAATAACCCGTGAAACGTGTTCCGCTACCCGACCTTCGATGAAGCTCCGCCGCGTGGGATGGGATCGCCGCCGCCGGGAATCCTCCATTGCAGTGGCGTGGTGAGGATCGACCGTCGCGACAACCACGTTGCCCCGATCGCAACAGCGTCCTCGGCCAGATCTGAGCGTTCGGCCGGCCGCTCCCAGTTGATGATGTCGAAGCCGTCAGTGATGTCGCGGGCTGGGATGTTGGGGACGATCCAGTCGAAGAGGGGAACGAGGTTTCCGGATACGACGACTCGCTCCGGGCTGACGATGGGGCCCAGGATCGCGATGGCCCGATGAATGTACTTCCTGGCTTCTTCAAGTGCGCGGAGCGCCTTCGCATCGCCCCTCGTGGCGAGTCGGGCCAACTCTTGCGCCAGTTCGAGAAGGGGACGATAGACCTGCTGGTCTTCTGGCTGGTTGGCGGCCTTCCAGATGGCGGGTACGGATGCATAGAGCCAAAGACAGCCGTGCTGACCGCACGGACAGAGTAGTCCGCCCGGTTCGACGACGAGGTGTCCGAAAGTGCCCGCTGCCCCCTTCCATCCTCGCAGGTGCGATCCGTGGTCGATCAAGCCTCCCGCGATTGCGTCCGTACCGTGCAGGAGCGCGAGGGATGAGAAATGTTGCCGGCCCGACGCCCAGTATTCGGCTGTGACGGCAGCGACGCCATCGTTGACCGCCTCGAAACTGCGTATGTCGAGGTCAAACGCACTGGAGAAGTCGGTGGTGCTCACATGATGCCATCCGCGAGTGGGCGAGTTGACGATTCCCTCCGCCACCAGGCTCGGGAGGGCGACAGTCATCGCGATGGGGACCGCATCCAATCCCTCGTCTTCGAGCAGCCGATGAAGCCCATGGGCCGATTGCCGTCCGATCGTCGCCAGGCTCATCGGACCAGGCGCGTCAAGCGAGATAGAGCCCACGAGGTCGCCGTTCAGGTGCTCCACGCGGATCTCGATGCGTTCTCTGTTGACGTCGATTCCAACGGCGAGGGCGCCGCCGTGACCAATGGCGATCACGCGCTCAGGCCTTCCCCTGCGGCCGGAGCTTCGGGTCGAGTGATCTACGAGCAGCCCGACGTCGAGGAGTTGGCTGACGAGCTTGTTGATCGAGCCAGGCGCCAGGGCTGTGTCGTCGGCAAGCTCGCCGAGAGACGCCGCGCCGCGCTGCTGCACGGCGGAAAGAACCAGCGCCAAGTTCCGTTCCCGGACGTCACTGATGTGTGTTCCACCCTCAGGGATGCCCCACGCCTGCATGGCGGGAGCGTAGTCGAACAGTCGAGATCCCGTGCGAGGATGTCTTGACATTATTTATTTCCAGTGGTTAGCTTATTCCCAGGTTACCATCTCCGGCCGCGAGGACGCGTGCCGGACGGCTAGGAGGTAAAAACGTGAGCAACGTCAAGCCCGTGCGCAGAGGCAGGGCTCTTCTCTCGGTGGCGCTGGCCGCCGGGCTCGCGTTGGGAGGCTGCAGCGCAGCCGGCTCGTCGCCCAGCGTGACTTCAAGCAGTAGCGGTAGCGAGGTCTCGGGAAACCTTGACGTTCGGGTGTACGCGGACTGGCCGTTCGTGAAGGCGAACGCCGAGGCGTTCATGAAGGAGCATCAAGATGCGCACATCACGGTCGGCGCCATCGACAACGATACGTTGCGTCAGTCTGGGGGGCGGATGTTCACCTCGAACGACGCCCCCGACGTCGTCTCCTACACCGTCGCTCAGGACCTCTTCGGCCAGTGGACGAAGGCGAACGCACTGCAGCCCGTCGATGATGTCTGGAAGGCTGGCGGCTTGGACGCGGTTACCTCGGATTCGGTGTCCACGCTCGTGACCGCCGCCGATGGTCAGAAGTACGCCGTACCGCTGGGTCTCACGATCGCGCCGGTGCTCTTCTACAACAAGGCCTTGTGGGAGAAGGCGGGCGCCACCGCGCCTGGCTCGAATCATCAGTTCGCCTCGCTTGATGAGTTCAATCAAGCGCTGGCAAAGGTCAAGGCGAGCGGGGCGACGCCGATGGCCGTCACTGGTGGCACGCTTTCCCAGCTGATCTTCAACTCGACGTTCGCCTCGTCGTGCGGGGCGAGCTACGACAGCATCGTCGAGAACTACAAGCAGGGCAACAACGGGTCCTACTCCGACCCCTGCATCGTGAAGGCCCTCTCCACCTTCCAGGACTGGATTAAAAACGGTTATATCGAGGAGGGCATGCCCAGCCAGACCCAACAGACCACGCAGGCGCTCTTCGAGAACGGCAAGGCCGGCTCCTGGGTCCAGGGGTCCTGGACGCCCCCCGTGTTCGAGCCGTCGTTCGAGTACGACTGGGCTCTGCTGCCCTCCCTGGGAAGTGACCAGTCTCCGATCGCTGTCGCACCTGATTCGTTCCTGATTCCGGCGAAGGCCAAGAACCCGACGCTGGCCAAGGCGTTCATCCAGTACATGGTCAGCAAGTCAACTCTGGAGGCTGGCATGGGACGCGTTCCGGCCCAGAGCGGCTTGGACATGACCAAGGTCACCAAGGGCAACGCGATCGAGGCATCGCTGTCGGACGCCGCCACCTCGTCCAGCTCAAACGTCATTGCGATCTGGGATACCGTCGCTCCGGCCACAGTGCTGACCGCCCTGCAGAGCGACGTCGTTCCAGGCCTTGTCAACGGATCCATGACGCCCGAGCAAGCCGCAGCGCATCTGCAGTCGACGCTCGAGCAGTACAAGGCCGCCAACGGCTGACCCGAAAGCCGGCGTGGGGGGGGGGGGGCCC
>NZ_JARKPQ010000230.1 GCF_029975155.1 Propionicimonas sp.
GTGCTGGCCCACCCCGGTCACATACGTCGCGTCCGGACCGGCCAGCTCACCGAGCCGCTTGATCACGTACTCGGGACTGAGCAGCCCCTCCTCGATCGGCGAGGTGTCCGGGGTGTACTTCTCCTTCAACCCGATCAGGTACCGCGACCACTCGCCGTAGTCGGGCAACTCGACGCCACGCAGCAACGTGTTCAACTCCGCCAACACCTCACCCAGATGACCCACGATCGGCACATCCGCCACCCGGTTCTTCGAAATCTCCGCAGGATCGATATCGGCATGGATCACCTTCGCCTCCGGCGCGAACGTGTCCAGCCGACCAGTCACCCGATCATCGAACCGGGCACCCAGAGTGATCAGCAGATCCGCACGCTGCAACGCACCCACCGCCGCCACCGACCCGTGCATGCCCGGCATACCCATATGCAACTCGTGACTGTCCGGGAACACCCCCCGCGCCATCAACGTGGTCACCACCGGGATCCCGGTGAGCTCCACCAGCTCCGCCAGCGCGTCCCAGGCCTGCGCCTTCACCACACCACCACCCACATACAGCACCGGACGCTTCGCCGCCGCGATCAGCCGGGCCGCCTCGCGCAGCTGCTTGCCGTGCGGCTTGGCCACCGGCTGGTAGCCGGGCAGGTGGAGCTCGTCGGGCCAGGTGAACTCGGTCTTGGACGCGAGCGCGTCCTTGGCGATGTCCACCAGCACCGGCCCCGGACGACCGGTCGCGGCGATGTGGAACGCCGCGGCGATCGCGTGCGGGATCTCCGCCGGGTCGGTGACCAGGAAGCTGTGCTTGGTGATCGGGAAGGTGATGCCACGGATGTCCGCCTCCTGGAAGGCGTCCGTGCCGATCGACTTGCTGGCCACCTGGCCGGTGATCGCGACGATCGGCACCGAGTCCATGTAGGCGTCCGCGATCGCGGTGACCAGGTTCGTGGCGCCCGGACCGGACGTCGCGATGCACACCCCCACCCGGCCGGTGACCATCGCGTAGCCCTCCGCCGCGTGCCCCGCGCCCTGCTCGTGCCGCACCAGGATGTGCCGGATCTTCGAGTCGTACAGCGGGTCGTAGGCGGGCAGGATCGCGCCGCCGGGAATGCCGAAGACAACCTCGACGCCGACCCGCTCCAGTGACTCCACCAGGGCCTGGGCCCCGGTCAGGATTGTCGGTGACTCCCCGGGCATCTCTACCTCTCTTCTTTGGTCGTGGGTGTACGGGAGCAGAAAAAAACCCCCGCTGCTGGCGCAGGCGAGGGAGCGTGTCGATCGAGAAGCAGTGTTCTCAGCCGACACGCTGGCTAACTACGAGGATGAACTTCCGCACGGCACAAGGGTGACGGCCTGACGGGGGCCATGTCAATACATGGCCACCGCGTTTCACATCGTGGGCGACCCTCAACCCGTCCCTTCGACTTGACGCCCATTTCTGAGGAATCCTCAGGGCCGCTATGGCAACGGGACACGCCGGTGGGTCACGATGACATTCAGCTCGCCGAACGAAGGGACCCCCCGATGTCGACCTCCGCTGCGCGAGGACCACTCGTCCGCGCCGCTCTGGCCACCGTGGCGACCACAGCCGTCGTGCTCAGCCTGGCCGCGTCCGATGTTCCTGCGCAGGCCGACTCCGCCGTGGCGCCCAAGAGCGGCGCGGTGACCGTCACCGGCGCCGGCTGGGGGCACGGCAAGGGAATGTCGCAGTGGGGCGCCTACGGGGCGGCGAGCAAGGGACTGAAGTACGCCGAGATCGTCGACTTCTACTACCCGGGGACGGACCTGGACGACCTCACCGGCGGCAACCTGATCCGCGTGCTGATCAGCGCGGACAACGACAACATCCTGCACTTCCGGCCGGCGAGCGGCCTGACCGTGACCGACTCGGCCGGCGTCACCTACAAACTGCCCACCGGCTCGAAGTACACCAAGTGGCGGGTCAGCCGGTCGGGCAGCAAGCGGGTGCTGGCCTACCGGAGCAAGTCCGGCAAGTACGTGAAGGTGAGCACCAGGCTCGACCCGAAGAAGGTCTGGTACGTCGAGAACGGCACGTCCGGCACGGTGAAGCTCGCGTTGCCCGGCACCAGCGACCGCACCTACCGCGGACGGCTCGCCGCGCGGTTCAGCGGCAAGTCGCTGAAGACCGTGAACTACCTCTCGATCGAGGCGTACCTGCGCTCGGTGGTGCCCTCGGAGATGCCGGGGTCCTGGCCGGCCGAGGCGCTCAAGGCCCAGTCCGTCGCCGCACGCACCTATGCCGCGAAGCTGCGCGCCACGACCAGCAGCACCATCTACGACCTCTGCGACACCTCGGCGTGCCAGGTCTACAAGGGCACCTCGACCGAATACTCCGCCACCGACAAGGCGGTGTCGGCCACCGCGGGGAAGGTCGTCGAGTACAAGGGGAAGCTCGCCCTGACGATGTTCTCCGCCTCCAACGGGGGCTGGTCGGCGTCCGGCGGCTCGGACTACCCGTACCTGAAGGCCAAGCAGGACCCTTATGACGGCGTGAAGCGCGACCAGTCCTGGTCGGTCACCCTGAGTTCGTCCAAGGTCCAGAAGGCATACCCCAGCGTCGGGACGCTGAAGTCGGTGCAGGTCACGGAGCGGGACGGCGACGGGACCTACGGCGGCCGCGTCGACAAGGTGAAGATCACCGGGTCCAAGGGGTCGGTCTCCGTCTCGGGCGGATCGTTCAAGAGCACCTTCGGGCTGAAGGAGCGCCTGTTCAAGATCACCGGCGGCTCGACCAGCAGCAATCTGACGACCACCCCGGAGACCCCGGCGCCGAGCGCCACGGCCACCGCCAGCGCCACGCCGACCGCGACCGCGTCGGCCACCGCCACGGCAACGCCCACCCCGAGCGCGACCGCCACAGCGACGGCCAAGCCGACGGCGACGGCGACCAGCCCGGCCCTCACTGGAGCGGTGCTCGCCGCCTACAAGGCGCTGAGCAGCGCCGACCGCACCACCCTGGGCGCGGCGAAGACCGGGGTGATCACCACGTCCACGGGCGCCTACGCCGACTTCGCGGTGGGGCGGATCACCTGTCCCACCGGCAAGACCTGCATCGTCAGCTTCGGCTGACGGCTGCCACCGGCCCTCCGTCAATCACCGACGATCTGCCGGTGGACCCGGTCGAGGTCGATGCCCTTCTCCCGGACGAACAACTCCCGCAGGCCCGGACGGTGCGCGAACCGCGGCACCAGGTGGACGTGCAGGTGGAACACCTCCTGGCCGGCGGCGGCACCGGTGCTGGACATGAGGTTCAGCCCGTCCGCGGCGAGGCGGTCGACCAGCAGCCGGCTCGTGGCCGCGATGGCGGGGGCGATCTCGGTGAGCGCCTCCGGCTCGCCGAGCAGGTCGTCGACGTGGCGTCGCGGCACCACCAGCGTGTGCCCGACGTGCCACGGGCTGATGTCGAGGAACGCGATCGCGTGCCCGTCGGCGTAGACCTGTCTGGACGGGATGTCGCCGGCGACGATGCTGCAGAACAAGCAAGCCATGGCGCTCAGCGTACGGGGAAACCGGCCGCGGCGAGCCCGGCCTTGACCTCGGCGATGCCGAGCGTGCCGTAGTGGAACACGCTGGCGGCGAGCACGGCGTCCGCGCCGGCGCGGGCGGCGTCCACGAAGTGCTGCACGGTACCGGCCCCACCGGAGGCGATCACCGGCACGTCCACCACGGCCTTGACGGCCTGGATCATCTCCACGTCGAAGCCGCTCGTGGTGCCGTCCGCGTCCATCGAGTTGAGCAGGACCTCGCCGGCGCCCCGTTCGGTCGCCTCCCGCACCCACTCGATGGCGTCCAGCCCGGCGGACGTCCGGCCACCGTGCGTGGTGACCCCGAAGCCGGACGGCCGGCCGGGTTCGCGGCGGGCGTCCAGCGAGAGCACCAGCACCTGGTTGCCGAACCGCCGGGCGATCTCGTCGATGGCCTGCGGCCGGGTGATCGCGCCGGTGTTGATGCCCACCTTGTCTGCCCCCGTGCGCAGCAGCCGGTCGACGTCGGCGACATCGCGCACTCCCCCACCCACGCACAGCGGGATGAACACGGTCTCCGCGGTGCGGGTGACCACGTCGTACGTGGTCGCGCGTCCCTCCGCGGAGGCCGAGATATCGAGAAAGACCAGTTCGTCGGCGCCCTCCGCGCCGTAGGCCGCCGCCAGGTCCACGGGGTCACCGGCGTCGCGCAGGTTGCGGAAGTTGACCCCTTTCACCACCCTGCCGTCGTGCACGTCGAGGCAGGGGATCACGCGGATGGCGAGCGGCATGGGCTCAGGCTATCCGCCGGCGGTGAACGGAAAGGGACCCGTCCCCTTTCCGTTCAAAAGAGGGGACGGGTCCCTTTCCGTTCAGTCTTCCAGTGGGGCGGCGTCCACCACGCCGCGGCGGACGCGGGCGATCAGCTCGCGGCAGGTGTCGCGCAACTCGCCCGGGCCGACGGCTTCGGCCAGCTGGCCGGCCGCGTCCATCACCTGGCGGGCCCAGCGGACGAAGTCGCCCGCGGTGAGGCCCGAGAGGTACAGCACGTCGGCGAGCTCCGCGCCGGCCGTCCAGGCGTGGATCGCCTCGGCGAAGCCGATGTCCGGCTCGTCGTGGCTGGGCAGCCGGTGGTCGCGCTCGGCCAGCGACACCTGTCGCCAGATGTTGCGCAGCCGGATCTGTGCGTCCTCCGAGCGCCGATCGGGCATCCGCGCCGGGTTGCGCCGGTCGCCGCGGGCTTCGTAGACGAGGCTGGACACCACCGCGGCCAGCTGGGGCGCGCTGAGGCCGTCGAACACCCCGTCCCGGACGGCTTCCGCGGTGACCAGGTCGAGCTCAGAGTAGATCCGGGCCAGCATCCGGCCCAGTTCGGTGACCCGCTCGCCGCCGTCCGGGCTCAGGTAGCCCATCGACTCCAGCACCGCACAGACCCGGTCGAACCGCACCGCGATCGTGTTGGTCCGCCGGTCGGCCTGCCGCTGCACGGCCTCGGTGTCGCGTTCGAGCCGCAGCGCGGCCTCCGCGTACCGCGCGTGCACCTCGCGGTCCGGGCAGCGGTGGACGGGGTGCTGCGCGAGTTCCGCGCGCAGGTCGGCGATCCGGGCCATCGCATCGGCGTCCGCCACGTCCACGAACTCGGGCATCTCCAGCGGCCCGTGCTGGATCCGGGACAGCAGCGCCGCAGCCAGGTTGCGCCGGGACGCGGCCGACCGCAGGTCGAAGTGCTTGGGCACCTTGATCCGCGCGGCCACCACCGGCGGGGACGGGAAGTCGGCCGGCGTCAGCCGCCTCACCTGCCGGTCAGCGGTCATCACCGTCGGCGCCGACCCCTCACCACCCAGTCCCGGGTCCACCACGACGGCCCAGCCGCGATGCCGCTTGTTCGGGACGTCGATCACGTCACCGGCTCGCAGCGCGCGCAGCATCTCGATGGCCTCGGCCCTGCGGTCGGCCCGCCGCCCCCGCGCGGCCTCGGCCTCCACCGCCGAGATCCGCGCCCGCAGCCGGAAGTACTCCCGGGCGTCACCGAGCTCACAGTCGGCGCTCGCCCAGTCGTCGGCGATCCGGGTCTTGTTGGCGGCGATCGTGTGCGCCAGCCCGACCACCGACCGGTCGGACTGGTACTGGGCGAACGACTGCTCCAGCAGGCCCCGGGCCCGCTCGCGGCCCACGGTCGCCACCAGGTTGACCGCCATGTTGTAGGTGGGCTGGAAGGACGAGCGCAGCGGGTAGGTGCGCCGCGACGCCAGGCCCGCCACGGCCCGCGGCTCCAGGCCGGGCTGCCAGCAGACGACCGCGTGACCCTCGACGTCGATGCCGCGGCGTCCCGCACGCCCGGTGAGCTGGGTGAACTCGCCGGCGGTGATGTCGGCGTGGGTCTCGCCGTTGTACTTCACGAGCTTCTCGAGTACCACGCTCTTGGCCGGCATGTTGATGCCGAGGGCGAGGGTCTCGGTGGCGAACACCACCTTCACCAGGCCCGCGGTGAAAGCCTCCTCGACCATCTCCTTGAACGCAGGCAGCAGGCCCGCGTGGTGAGCGGCGATGCCGTCGGTGAACGCGGCGAGGAACCGGTCGTACTCCAGGGCGGCCAGATCGGACGGGCTCAGCCCCGCGGTGTGCCGGGACGCGATCTCGGCCAGTGCCCGGCGCTCGGCGCCCGTGGTCAGCCGCAGGCCCGAGTTGGCGAGCTGGCCGACCGCCGTGTCGCAGCCCTGCCGGGAGAAGATGAAGTAGATCGCCGGCAGCAGGCCCTCTGCCGAGAGTCGCTCGATCGTCGCATCGCGCCTCGGCACCAGGTGCCGGCTCGCCTCCAGCCGCTGCCGGGCCGCCGCGCCGCCGTACCGTCCCGAGCCGTAGGCGGTGGTCCGCCGGCCGTTGCCGGAGCGGCCGCGCGGACGCCGGCTGTCGTCCCGCTGGCTCCGCGACTCCTCCTTGGCCAGCCGCACGAGTTCGGGGTTCACGTCCTCGCCGGCGAACAGCTCGAGCAGCCGTCGGCCCACCATCACATGCTGGTACAGCGGCACCGGTCTGCGCTCGGTGACGACCACCTCCACCCCGCCGCGGACCTCTGAGAGCCAGTCGCCGAACTCCTCGGCGTTGCTGACGGTCGCCGAGAGCGCCACCACCTGGACGGAGTCGGCGAGGGAGATGATCACCTCCTCCCAGACCGCGCCGCGGAACCGGTCGGCGAGATAGTGCACCTCGTCCATCACCACGAAGCCGAGGTTCGCCAACGTCGGCGAGCCGGCGTAGATCATGTTGCGCAACACCTCGGTGGTCATCACCACCACCGGCGCCTCGCCGTTGATGCTGGTGTCGCCGGTCAGCAGGCCGACTGCCACCTCCCCGTGCCGCGCGCACAGATCGTGGTACTTCTGGTTGCTCAGCGCCTTGATCGGCGTGGTGTAGAAGCACTTGCGCCCGGTCTGCAGGGCGAGGAACACCGCGAACTCCCCCACCACCGTCTTGCCCGCGCCGGTCGGCGCCGCCACCAGCACGCCACTGCCGGCCGCGACGTGCTCGCACGCGGTCACCTGGTAGTCGTCGAGCGCGAACGGGTACTGCGCGCGGAAGGCGGTGAGGACGTCCACACCCGGCAACTTACCCGGCCGTCGCCACCGCGGCCGGGACGAAGACGCTGAGCATGTCCGGGACCGCCCGCAGGCGCAGCGGCACGGCGCCGAGCTCCTCGCCGTCCGCCATGCCGAACAGGCCGTCGCCGTCCACGACCACCTCGCGGGCGCGCAACCGCTCCACCGCCGGGTCGTGGACGAAGCCGCCGTCGAACATCCGTGGCAGCAGTCGCAGCAGCGTGAACCGGCTCACCGGGTTGATCAGGGTCACGTCGAGCAGACCGTCGGTGACGTCGGCGTCCGGGCAGGCGCGCATGCCACCTCCGAAGACCCCGGCGTTGCCTACCGCGACGAACATCGCGGTCTGTTCCCGCGGCTCGCCGTCGATCACGAGCCGGTACGGCAGCGGCTCGAACCGGCTCAGCTCGGCGAGGGCCGACCAGGTGTAGCTCAGCTGGCCGAAGTTCCAGCGGAGGTGGTTGGTGCGGTAGTTCACGCGGGCGTCGAAGCCGGTGCTGACGATCGAGCCCACCCAGCGCCGCTCGGCGCCGTCGATGAGGCGTCCGGTGGCCTCGAGCATGTCCATCCGCAGGGTGTGGCCCGCGACGATGGTGCGGATCGCCCCCGGCAGGTCGTTCGGCACGCCGATCCCGCGGCAGAAGTCGTTGCCGCGGCCGGCCGCGACCAGGCCGAGTGGCACGTCGGTGCCGGCGGCGGCGTTGAGGCCGAGGTGCATCATGCCGTCCCCGCCCATGACGATCAGCGCATCGCGACGGTGCCCCTCGACCGCGGGACGCGCCCGCTCGACCGCCTCGATGCAGCGCAGCCGGGCGTCACTGAACGACGTGGTCTGGTGGACGTGCAGGTTCGCGTCCGGAAGCCCGGTGACCAGGCCCGCGGTGAGCAGCGGCAGCAGGCGACGCGCGCGGCCACGGCCGGCTGCGGGGTTCACCACCAGCGTGAGGGTGGGCCCGTCGTAGCGGAGGGCCAAGTCAGGCCCCCGCCGGAACCAGTTCGGCCTTGGCCTTGCGCCGGTCGTTCACCCGGCAGACGACCTCCGCGCCCAGGTAGAGCACGGTCATCGGAATCGCCAGCGCGAGCATCGAGAACGGATCGGTGGACGGAGTGGCCGCCGCGCCGAAGACGAAGATGCCGAAGACGACGTACGTGCGCGCCTTGGCCAGTTGCTTCGCCTTCAGCACGCCGACCATGTTGAGTCCCACGACGAAGACCGGGATCAGGAAACCGATACCGAATACGAGCATCAGCCGCAGCATGAGCTCCAGGAACGCCTGGACGTCGATGAGGTTGGTCACCGGCACGCTGGACGGCGTGAAGGCCAGCAGCACCGAGATTCCCTGCGGCATGATGAAGTAGCCGATCAGCACTCCCAGCAGGAACAGCGGGGTTGCCGCGGACAGGAAGCCCAGCGCGTACTTCTTCTCCTTCGCGAGCAGCGCCGGCACGATGAACGCCCAGATCTGGTAGAGCCACATCGGGCTGGCCAGCACCACTCCGGCGACCACGCAGACCTTCATCGCCATGATCAGCGGCTCGGCGACCCCTGTGATCACCGTTGTCGGAGTGAGGTTGGGGTTGCTCTCCTTGAGCATGTCGACAGCCAGCAGGTAGGGCCGCAGCATCACCTGATACAGCGCGTCGTACCAGATCGCCGCCAGCAGACTGGCCACAACGATGGCCGCCACCGAGACGATGACGCGGTATCGCACCTCGCGCAGGTGGTCGCCGAGCGACATCGTCCCGCCCGGCCCGGCCTCCGGCGGCCTCAGCCAGGCGAACCGCCGGCGCTTGCCCTCTGCCATCTCGCGCTCAGGACTTGTCGGCGTCCGACTCCGGATCGACCGGCGACGCGGACGGGGCGGTCGGCGCCGGCGGGACGGGCTCGGACGGACTGCCGGCCGAACGCAGCGACGCGGTCTCCTCCTTGAACTCCCGAATCGCCTTGCCGGTGCTCTTGCCGATCCCGGCCAGACGGGAACCGCCGAAGAGCAGCAGTGCGATCAGGGCGAGGATGACCCACTCCCAGCCACCGAGATTCGGCATGTCACTCTCCTTCGTCGTGGTTCGCCGGAGGCAACCTTAGCTCTCCGGGCGGGCCGGCAGCTCTGGCGAGATCCGGCCGAGCAGTTCGGCGAGTTCCTCCGCGCGCGTGCCGAGCATCTCCAGTTCGGAGAACAGGTCGGACGCCTTGTGCCACAGCCAGATGCCGTAGCTGATCACCATGATCAGGCCGGCGAGGGCGATCCCGCCGAAGACCAGCACCCAGAGCATGGCTGCACCCTACCCCGCGGCGTAGACGTCGAGGGCCTCCGTCGCGGCGGCACGGGCGCCCGCGGCCGCTTCCGGCGGGCTGACCGCGAGCACGTCCTCGCCGAGGCGCAGCAGCAGGGAGCGCAGCCAGGCCGGGTCCGCGACCAGGAGGTCTACCTCGATCGCGGCCGCCTCCCGGCGCACGGCCCGGATCGGGTAGTACTCGGTGATCCAGGCGGCCCGGGGGGCCAGCCTGAGCGTCACCTCCGCGGCGTCCGGACGCTGGTCGAGCCAGCCGTGCCCGAACTCCGGCGGTTGGCCGACCTCGGGCGCGGACTCCCCCGTCCCGCGGACGGCGCCGATCCGGTCCAGCCGGTAGGTGCGCCACGCCGCCCGGTCGAGGCTCCAGGCCTGCAGGTAGCCGTAACCGTCACGGACGATCAGCTGCGCCGGGACCACCCGGGGCATCGTCGGCGCCAGGCCCGCCCCGGTGTAGTCCAGCTCGACCACCTCGCCGGCGGCCACAGCCTCGGCCAACTGCTCACGGATCTCCTCCGAGCCCCCGGCGACGGCGACGTGCGGGGTGGCCGAGCCGGCACCGGTGGCACGCTCCAGCTTGGCGAGCGCACTGTCGATGCCCTCCGCCCAGTGGCCGCCGGCGAGTTCCCGGACAGCGCGCAGGGCCACCACCAGGCTCATCGCCTCGTCCGGGGTGAACCGCACCGGCCGGGACAGGTACTCGGCGTTGGTCAGCCGGATCCGGCCCGTCTCCGCGACGGTCTCCATGTCGATCTCGATCAGGTCGCCCGGCATCCCCCCGGGCAGCCCGCAGTACCAGAGCACGTTGAGGTCATCGAGCAACTGCTCCGCGGTGACCCCGAAGACCGCCGCCGTCGCTCCCAGCTCGGCGTCCGGGTGCGACTGCAGGTAGGGCACGAGCGCCAGCAGCCGGTTCACCTGCTCCGCGGAGGTCATGCCGGCCTCCCTGCGACAGCCGTGAGCCGGGCCAGCACCGCTCGCCGGACCTGCTCGGGCGCCAGCACGAGCACGTCCACGCCGTGCGCGCAGATCTCGCCGACCAGGTCGCCGGCCCTGGCATAGCTCACCGCGAGGGCCTCGTAGCCGGCCGGCACCGCCTGCTCCGGAGCGACCGAACGGCCTCGCCGGCGCAGCTCCGGCGCACGCCCCGGGCGGAGGGCGAGCGTGACTTCCGCGTCCGGCTGCCGCGGCTCGAGGCTCGCCCAGGCCGCCTCCAGGTCGACGTCGGGAACGGTGTAGCTGCCGGGCCGGCCGATGCGCTCGGCCGCGGCGTCCACCCGGGCCACCTTGAACATCCGGGCCTCGCCCCTGTCGCGGTCGTGCCCGAGCAGGTACCACGCGCCGCGCCGGTAGGTCATCGCCCACGGCTCGATCCGCCGCGGCTCGCCCTTGTAGCCGAACCGGATCGGCGCCCGGTCCACCGTCGCCTCCCAGATGCTCGCGAAGGCCGGCTCCCGCGCGCCGAGGGACGGGGCCAGTCCGGCGAGCCGCGCCGGATCGGGATCGACACCGGACGCACGCAGCTTCGCCAGCGCCGTCACCGCCTGCTCGGCCTGGGTGGCGGACTCCCAGACGGTCGCGGCGAGGCCCAGGGCGGCGGTCTCGGCGGGGGTGAACTCGATCGCGGGCAGCTCGAAGTCCATGCGGTTGATCCGGTAGCCCACCTCGTCGGGGAACAGCGGGTTGTTGCTGCCGGTCTCCACCGGCACGCCCATCGAGCGCAGATCGTCCTTGTCGCGTTCGAAGGTGCGCTCGAACGCGGCGTCGCTGAGCCCGTGATAGCCCTCGACGACCTGCCGGATCTGGCTCTTCTCGATGAACCGGCGCGCCATGAGCAGGCAGATCGCCAGGTTCATGATCCGTTCGGACTTGCGGGGCGCCACGCCGGTGACGTTACCCGATCTGCTTGACTGAGGGGCGCATCGCCACCGCGGCGCGAAGTGGCACCCGGAGGAAGAGGTTCACGTGGCCGGACGGTTCGCTCCCAGCCCGACCTCCGACCTGCACCTGGGCAACCTGCGGACGGCGCTGGTCGCGTGGCTGCTGGCACGGTCGAGCGGACGGGGCTTCCGGCTCCGGGTCGAGGACCTCGACACCCAGCGGGTGGCCGCGGCCGGCGACACCGCGCGACGCCAGCTCGGCGACCTCGCCGCCCTCGGTCTCGACCACGACGGCACGGTGGTGTGGCAGTCCCGGCGGCTGTCCGCCTACGCCGGGGCGGTGGACCGGCTGGACACCTACCCCTGCTACTGCACCCGCCGGGAGATCGCGGAGGCCGCGTCGGCACCACACGGGGACGGCTACCGGCCCTACCCCGGGACCTGCCTGCGGCTGTCGGCGGCCCGCCGGGCGGCACTCGAAGCCACGCGGCGACCCGCGCTGCGCGTGCGTGCCGGAGGGGCGAGAATGACCGTCACCGACCTGTGGGCGGGCGAGGTGACCGGGGTCGTGGACGACTTCGTGCTGGTCCGCAACGACGGCGTCCCTGCCTACAACCTCGCGGTCGTGGTGGACGACCTCGCCATGGGCATCGACCAGGTGTGCCGCGGCGACGACCTGCTGTCGTCCTCCCCTCGCCAGGCGTGGCTGGCCGCGCGACTGGGCGGTACGCCGCCGGCCTACGCACACGTCCCCCTGGCGGTGAACCGCGACGGGAAACGGCTGGCGAAGCGGGACGGCGCGGTCACGCTCGCCGACCTGATCGGGCTCGGCGGCACGCCGTCGGAGGTGCTCGGTCTCCTGGCCGTGTCCCTCGGCCTGGCCGAACCGAGAGAGCCGGTCACGACGGCGCTGCTGCTGGGCCGGTTCGATGCGGCCCGCCTGCCCCGCCGGCCGTGGGCGGTCGATCCGTCCGACTACGAGGCGGCCTGGGTGAACAGCAGGTCGATCACGTAGACCACGGTGTCACCGGCCTCGACCGGCGGGTTGTTGCTGCCCTTCGGGAAGCCGTCCGCCGGAGGCAGCACCAGGAGCACGCGGGAGCCGACCCGCTTGCCCTCCAGGCCGGTGATCCAGCCGGGGATGAGGTCGGCCAGCTTGCCGCTGGTCGGGGTGTCGAAGCCGTCGTCGATCAGCTCGCCGGTCTTCCACGAGTAGCCGACGTAGCGGGCCAGGATCGCGTCGTTCTTGGCGACCTTCGCGCCGTTGCCCTGGATCAGCACGGTGGCCGACATCGAGCTCGGAGCGCTGCCGGACGGGATGGCGACCGTCGGCTTGTCCGCCGGACCACCGGTGACTGTCGGCAGACCGGACGGTGGCGTGAGCGCCTTGCCGGACGGCTGGTTCACCGACACCGACAGGATGTCCACGACGAAGATCAGGGTGTCGCCGACCTCG
>NZ_JARKPQ010000037.1 GCF_029975155.1 Propionicimonas sp.
GGGTCTTTTTCCGTTCAGTTTAACGTAAAAGGACCCGTCCCCTTTCCGTTCACTTCTCGACGCCCTTCAGCGAGCCCTTGATGCCGCCCTTCGGTGAGCCGGCGCTGCAGACGATCCGGTGGTCGGCGACCTTGTCCCAGATGTCCGAGCCGGCCA
Source organism: Propionicimonas sp. (assembly GCF_029975155.1). Classification (GTDB taxonomy): domain Bacteria; phylum Actinomycetota; class Actinomycetes; order Propionibacteriales; family Propionibacteriaceae; genus Propionicimonas. The sequence goes on from NZ_JARKPQ010000037.1 coordinate 157, forward strand.
GGAAGTAGGCCACCTCGTAGGTCGACTTGCCGACGTCCACGCCGACGAACTTCTTGAAGCCGGCCTGGCAGACCGACGCGAACAGCTTCTGCTCCTGCTCGGCGGTGGGGGCGGACGCGCCGTCCACCTGTTTGGTGGCGAACACCTCGTAGTAGTGGGCCTTCGAGCAGTCGAGCACCTCGACCGCCTGCGCGGCCACGTCCTGCGGGCCGGTGCACTGACCCTTCTCGGGGAAGACCAGCGTGTCGCCCTTGGCCGAGCCGACCAGGCCGCCGTCCGCGGAGCCGACCAGGCAGGTGATCACCCGGTTCTCCGGGTTTGCCCAGGCCGCCTCGTCCGCGGCCAGATAGGCGGATCCGTACCGGCTGTACGGCTGGGCGACCCCCACGTAGCTGGTGAAGCTCGCGGTGCAGGCCGACTTCGCCTGGGCCGCGAGGGCGTCCGCGCCGGGGTAGACATCGCCGGCGACCGGCACCACCGCGTGCACCTCGTAGTAGTGGGACGTGGCGCACGGCACGGTGGGCACGTCGGTGATCGACGCCCCGGAGAGATCGACGTCGCCCGTGCAGTCGCCGACGACGAGTTGCGCCGCGCCGGGAGCGGTGGGCGTCGCGGAGGTCACCCCGGCGCTCGGCTCCTCGCTGCCGGACGTCGTCGGCGTCGCGGCGGCGGTGCAGCCCGCCAGCGCCAGGAACAGCGCCAGACCACAGCCGGCCCAGCGTCGCAGCATCGAAGACCCTCCCATCCCAGCCATGGTAGTGGGCGGTCCCGTGACGTTGCCGCCGCCCGCAGGGCCCGGCGGCCTAGTCTTGGCAGCGATGAACCGCGAGCTGCTCTTCCCGCCCGGCGCGACCCGGCACGACTGGGTGCTGGACGCGGCGTTGGCCGCCGGCCTGGGGCTGCTCACCATTCCGCCGTACGGGGTGCGTGGTTTCGCCAGCGACCCGACCACCGGAGAATTCCTCACCGCGATCGGACCGCTGGCCAGCGCCGTGCTGATGATCGGCTCGCTGGTGCTCCGGCGGCACTCGCCGTTCCTCGCGCTGGCCGGGGTGACCCTGGCCGGGCTGATGCAGTTGGTGTTCTCCAACCAGCCGATGGCGACGCTGGTGGCCGTCCCCGTGGTCGCGTACTCGGTCGCCCGGTGGATTCCCGGGCAGCCCGCGCGGGTGGTCGTGGTGATCGGGGCGGCCGGTTCCGTTCTCGGCCCGATGCGGTGGATCCTGGACGACCTCGGCAACCCCAGCCTGCGCCAGCTGATCTGGTTGGCGCTGGCCTGGTTCGTCTGCCTGGGGCTGGTGATCACCCCCTACGCGATCGGACGGCGGGTGCGCGAGTCCGGCGAGGCGCACCAGGACCGGGTGGCGGCGGCGGAGGAGCGATACCGGACGATGCTGCTGGAGCGCGATCAGGACACCCGGCTGGCCGAGTCCAGGGCGCGGACGCAGATCGCGCGCGAGCTGCACGACATCGTCGCCCACTCCCTGTCGGTGATGATCGTGCAGGCCGAAGGCGGCAAGGCGCTGGCGGCGAAGAAGCCGGAGGCGGCGACGCAGGCGCTGACCACCATCGCCGAGACCGGGCGCGAGGCGCTGAGCGAGATGCGCCGGATCCTCGGCGTGCTGCGCGAGGGCCCGGAGCCGGGACGCCAGGCCGACTTCGCCCCCGCGCCGCGGCTGAGTGACATCCCCGACCTCGTCGCGCGAACCAGCGACCGCGTCCAGCTGGCCGTCCACGGGCAGCCGCCGCGGGCGTCCGCCGCGCTGGAGCTGACCGTGTACCGGGTGGTGCAGGAGGCGCTGACGAACTTCCTCAAGCACGCCGGACCGCAGGCGACAGCCATGGTCACGATCACCTACGGCATGCGCGAGATCGCCGTCGACGTGCTGGACAATGGCATCGCGAGCCCGTCCGTCGCGCCGCAGAATCCGGGCCACGGGCTGCGGGGCATGCACGAGCGGGTCGCGTCGATGGGCGGACGGCTGCTCACCAGGGCGCGACCGAACGGCGGGTTCCAGGTGACCGCGGTGCTGCCGATCCGCCCGCTGGCGGACGAGCACGGGGAGGAGTAGACGATGAGCCCGATCCGGGTGTTCCTTGCCGACGACCAGGAGCTGGTGCGCAGCGGCTTCCGGATGCTGATCGAGGCCGAGGAGGACCTGCAGGTCATCGGTGAGGCGGCGGACGGTGCCCAGACCGTCGCCGGGGTGCTGTCGGTGCCCTGCGACGTGGTGCTGATGGACATCCGGATGCCGGTGATGGACGGGGTGGAGGCGACCCGGCGGATCGTGGCGTCCGGCGTGCCGACCCGGGTGCTGGTGCTGACCACGTTCGACCTGGACGAGTACGTGTTCAGCGCGCTGAAGGCCGGCGCCAGCGGGTTCATGCTGAAGGACGCGCGTCCCGGCGACCTGCTGAACGCGATCCGGACGGTCGCCGCCGGCGAGGCCGTGATGGCCCCGTCCGCGACCCGGCGACTGCTGGACCACGTGGTGCCCACCCTGCCGGCCAATCCCGAGGGCACCGACCCGCGGCTCGAGGTGCTCACCGACCGTGAGCAGGAGGTGCTGGTCGAGATCGCCGCCGGTGCCACCAACGCCGAGATCGCCAGCCGGCTGTACATGGCCGAGGGCACCGTCAAGACCCACATCACCCGCCTGCTGTCGAAGCTGCAGATCCGCGACCGGGTGGGCCTGGTGCTGTTCGCCTACGAGACCGGACTGGTCCGCCGCGCCTGACCCGGGGCCTGCGGCCGGACTGCCCCAGCGTTCCCTGAGGAGCCGGCGAGGAACGAGCCGGCGTCGCGAAGGGCCCCGCAGCGCCCCGGCGTACCCTGTGCGGGTGAACGAGCAGCGCAAGCCCCGGCGGCCCAGCTTCCAGGAGCCGGCGGCGCTGGAGGCCCTCGGCGAGCCGTCCGACCCGATCGCGCAGCTGCACGCGGCCCACGAGACCGCCGCGGTGCTGCTGCGCACCGGTCGGGCCGCGGACGACCCGGCGACGACAGCCCGCCTCGTGGCGCTCACCGACGAGATCGGGCTGGACACGCTGGCCGAGCTGTGGGCGTCCCGGCCGGCCCGGACGCTCCCGGGCGCGCTGTGGCGGCTCTACCTGCTGCGGGAGTGGGTGGCGACCGACGCGCACGGGGCCGCGCGCGAGTACGCGGCCGGCGTCCGGTTCACCGAACCCAACCATGCCGTCGCCGGCGCCGAGCCACCCGGGCCGGACGAGGTGCGCCGGGTCGCGGACGAGATCCTGCGCGGCGTGTTCGCCGGCGACTTCGCGATCGCCCTGGAGCGCGCGGCGGCGTTCTGCCACGTGGTGGCGTCCGGACGGGCCGACGTCACCGCCGGCGGCCGGGCGGTGTTCCAGGCGGGCCGGCTGCAGGAGCTCGCCAGCGACCTGACGGCCTGTGCGGCGCTGTGGCGCTCGGACCGCCTGTCCTGAACGAAAAGGGGACGGGTCCCTTTCCGTTCACCACGCCAAGTCTGAACAAGTCTGAACGGAAAGGGACCCGTCCCCGTTACCGTTCATCCTCGTTGCCGTCCGGACTTGGCTGGTCCGGACGCGCCACCTATCCTTTCCCGAGGCGTCGGGCCGCGGTAGCCCCGGGCTCCAACATTCGCCGCTACGAGCGGCCACGCGCCGAGAGGCGCTCCCGGCCCGACGTCACCACCTTCCCAGCCGTTGACGCCACCCTCTGGGCGATCTACGGTCGAGGTGGGGGCGATGTCGATGAGGACCGTTCGTCAGCCCGCGGTGGCGGGTCGCTTCTACCCCGGTCGTGTCGAAGATCTGACACGGACCGTCGATACGCTGCTCGACCGTGCGCGTCGTGCGTCGACCCGGTCAGCGACGCCGCCCAAAGCCCTGATCGTGCCGCACGCCGGCTACGTGTACTCCGGGACCACCGCAGCCCTGGGCTATGCACAGCTCTTCCCCGGCCGGAGGCGGATCACGCGGGTGGTCCTGCTGGGGCCCGCGCACTACGTCCCCTTCTCCGGCCTCGCCCTGCCGGACGCCACCGCCTTCGCCACTCCGCTGGGCGAGGTGCGGGTCGACCGGGGCGTGGCCGGTCTGCTGAGCGCGCTGCCGCAGGTGCACACGTCCGCGCGGGCGCACGCGCCGGAGCACTCCCTCGAGGTGCAGCTGCCGTTCCTGCAACGGATGCTGGACGGGTTCGCGCTCGTCCCGCTGGTCGTCGGGGATGCGACGCCGCAGGAGGTGGCCGCCGTCCTCGACGCGGTGTGGGGCGGGCCGGAGACGCTCCTGCTGATCAGCTCCGACCTCTCCCACTACCTTCCCTACGACACCGCGGAGGCGATGGACGCCGACACCGTCCGGCGCATCCTCGCCCTCGAGTGGCCGCTCCCGGACGGCAGCGCCTGCGGCGCCCGCGGGATCAATGGGCTGCTGGTGGCCGCGTCGGCCCGCGGGCTGACGCCGGTGCTCGTCGACCGGCGCAACTCCGGCGACACCGCGGGCGACCGCGCCCGGGTGGTCGGGTACGCATCCGTCGCGTTCGGAACGGGTACAACTCCAGGAGGTGATCACGATGACTGACCTCGATTCCCGGGTCATGGCCCCATCGCGTTCGGGTGTGGACGTGGCGCCCGGCCCGACCCGGCCTGAGGACGATCCCCAGGCCGGTCCGATCCTGCTCGGCCTGGCCCGTTCGGCGATCGTCGCCCGGGGCGCGGTCTCGGTGCCCGACGATGCGCCCGGCTGGCTGGGCGAGCCCGGCGCAACCTTTGTGACGCTGACCCGCCAGGGCCGGCTGCGTGGCTGCATCGGCTCGATCCAGGCGCGCCGCCGGTTGCGCGAGGACGTGGTGCACAACGCCTGCGCCGCGGCGTTCCACGACCCACGGTTCCCTCCGGTGGCGGCCGCGGAGGTGCCCGGGGTGCGGATCGAGGTGTCGCTGCTGTCGGCCAGCGAACCGCTGCCGTCGCGGACGCGGGAGGAGCTGCTGTACGCGGTCCGGCCGCACGTGGACGGGCTGATCCTCGGCTGGCACGGTCATCGCGGCACCTTCCTGCCGCAGGTGTGGGAGCAGTTGCCCGAGCCCGAGGACTTCATCGAGCACCTGCTGCACAAGGCGGGCCTGCCGGTGTCGTTCTGGGCCCCGGACCTCACCGCGAGGCGGTTCGGCGTCACCGCCTGGACCGAGCCCGAGCACCGGGAGCTGGTCCGTCCGTGACCGCCGTCCAGCTGTATCCCGCGCGCTGGTGGCACCGGCTGGACGACGGCAGGATCCAGTGCGATCTGTGTCCACAGGCCTGCAGGCTGCGGGACGGGCAGCGCGGCGCGTGCTTCGTCCGGCGCCGGGAGGGCGAGCAGCTGGTGCTGACCACGTACGGGTACGCGTCCGGCTTCTGCGTCGACCCGATCGAGAAGAAGCCGCTCGCGCACTTCTACCCGGGCAGCAGCGTGCTGTCGTTCGGCACGGTGGGCTGCAACCTCGCGTGCAAATTCTGCCAGAACTGGGACATCAGCACCTCGCGCGACATCGAGCGGCTCCAGGACCAGGCCTCGCCGGAGGCGATCGCGCGGACGGCCGTCCAGCTGGGCTGCCGCAGCGTGGCGTTCACCTACAACGACCCGGTGATCTTCGCCGAGTACGCGATCGACGTGGCGGACGCCTGCCGCGCGACCGGGCTCAATGCCGTCGCGGTGACCGCCGGCTACATCAACGACGAGCCGCGACGGGAGTTCTACGCGCACATGGACGCGGCGAACGTCGACCTGAAGGCGTTCACCGACGACTTCTACGCCAAGATCACCCGCTCACACCTGCAACCCGTCCTGGACACGCTCACCTACCTGTCGGGCGAGACCTCGGTGTGGTTCGAGGTGACCACGCTGCTGATCCCGGGCCACAACGACTCCGACGACGAGTTGCGCCGGATGAGCGAGTGGCTGCTCACGGAACTCGGCCCGGACGTGCCGCTGCACTTCTCCGCGTTCCACCCCGACCACCACATGCGGGACGTCCCGCCGACACCGCCCGCGACCCTGCGCCGGGCGCGCCGGATCGCCATGGACGCCGGCCTGCGCTACGTCTACACCGGCAACGTGCACGACGTGGCCGGCGACACCACCTGGTGCCCCGACTGCGGCGAGCCGCTGGTCGTCCGCGACTGGTACCGGATCATCGACTACCGGCTCACCCCGGACGGCCGCTGCCCCGAGTGCGGGTTCGCCGTCGCCGGCCACTTCGCTGAGTCCGCCGGCGACTTCGGCCCGCGCCGGATCCCCGTCCGCATCGCCGACTGAACGGGAATGGGACCTGTCCCCGACCGAACGACCGGGGACAGGTCCCATTCCCGTTCACAGCAGGACCGCATTGCCCAACCGTTCGTCGAGCCCAACCGTTCGTCGTCGCGCCCAACCGTTCGTCGAGCTTGTCGAGACGCGGCTGTGCTCTCGACAAGCTCGTCCAGGGTGCACGTGGGGTGCGTGTCTACAGCAGGGCCAGCAGGGTGTCCGGGTTGTGACGGTAGGTGTCCAGGTTCTGGGTGCCGGAGCTGAGTGCCTCGAGGGTGTCGGTGAGCACCCGGTTCACGGGGGTGGGGACGCCGTGCGCCTCCCCGTGGCGGACGACGGCGCCGTTCAGGTAGCTCACCTCGGTCCGGCCGCGGCCGGAGTACAGGTCGATGTGGAAGGACGGCATCTTGTCGCCGCGGCCGCCACCCAACGCCTTCGTCAGGACGGGCTGGGCCAGGAACCGCGGCAGCTTCGTCGCTGCCAGCGCCAGCGCGCGGACGGGCGTGCCCGGCAGGTCGACGGGCCGGTATCCGAGAGCGGCCATCACGGCGAGACACTCGCGCAGCACCGCGATCTCGATCTCGTAGGTGCGCCGGTCGGCGAACAGGGCCCCCACCGGCTCGTCCAGGATCGCGGACGTCGCGTTGCCGGTGAGGTTGGTGAGCAGCTTCGACCACTTCATCGGTCCGGGCTCGGGGTAGCCGACCGCGTTCAGCTGCGCGTCGTTGAGCGCGTCCACCAGCCGCTGGCCGAGCGGATGGTCCAGCGCGATGCCGATGCCGCGCCGCTTCTCCTCGATCACCTGGCCGATGCCGGGTTTGCCGACGGCGGTGGTGACCGTCCCGGTGATCACCCGGCCGGGCCCGAGTTTCGCAGCGATCAGTGGCTCGTTGTCCACCCCGTTCTGCAGCGACAGCACCGGCGGCAGGTCGGCGCCGGTGGCGAGCAGCCCGTCCAGCGCCGGCCCGGTGTCGAACGACTTGAGCGCGACCACGCACGCGTCGTAGGGACCGGCGGCCAGCGCCTCCGCGGCGGAGCCGAAGATCGCGAAGTCGCGGACGGGGGTCGTCCGGTCGTCCCGGGTGAGCCGCAGGCCCTGCTCGGCGATCGCCGCCGCCGCGTCCGGCTGTTCGCTGTAGGTGACGCGGTGCCCGGCCGCGGCGAGCGACCCGCCGACGTAGGTGCCGATCGCGCCGGCGCCGAGGAACAGCAGCCGCAGTTCAGGCACCGGGCGCCTGCTCCTGCTCGAGCCGGTCGAGGATCCAGGCACGGACGAGCGTGGACGCCGGCAGGTGCCGGGCATCGGCGATCTTCTGGATGGCGTTGCTCTCGGCCGGGCTGAGCCGGACGGAGTAGACGAGCGTGCGACGCTGAGGTGCTGTCATGTAGTACAGGGTAATACTCCGCCCGTGCTCCGGCTGCCGAAACTGCCCGAAGCTGCCGAACCTTCGGCAGCTTCGGTGACTTTCGGCAGCTTCAGCGGGGCGGGCGGGGCGGGCGGGGGCGGGCGTCAGGGGGCGGGGGGTCAGGGGGCGGGGGCGGCTCGCCAGGGGGAGCCGAGTACCACGAAGGCCGAGCCGGGGGCGGCCGCCGCCAGAGCCTCGTCGCTGGGCAGCCCTCGGGAGAGGCGGGCGTGATAGGCGGCCATCAGCGCGGCGGTCGCATCGTCCGGGACGGGCGCGACCGCCGCCACCACCGAGCTGACGCCCAGCGCGAGCAGTGTGTGGGCGAGACCGAGGGGCTCGTCCCCGGGACGCACCTGTGCGGTGCCCACCTCGCAGGCGGAGAGGACGACGTGGCCCGCTCGCACGTCCCCGGTGGGCAACTCGTGCGCGTAGACGTCGCCGTCGGCCATCCGCAGCGAGGAGAACAGCGGGCTCGCCGGCTGGTGCTGCCCGTGCGCCGCGACGTGGACGAGGTCCGCGCCGGCGAGGGCGTCGACCAGGTCGGACGCGGTGGCGTCCCCGACCGGACCGGCGAGTCCCCACGCGGCCGAGACGTCCACGGCCTCAGCCGCGGCGTGGCGCAGGCCGGGCCCGGTGACCACGCGCACGCCCGGGTCACGCACGGCCGAACGTCCGCCCGCCCACTCGGTGGCCGACCGGGCGACCGTCACCGGGACGCCGGCGAGCGAGGGCAGCAGCCCCCACGGCACGGACGCGACCGCGTGCGTCCCGACCACGACCAGCCCCGCCGACCGCAACCGCCAGGGCCGGACGACCGTCCCGTCCAGCCAGTCGAGCCCGGCCGCGAGGGACGCGCCGATCGCCTCCCGCAGCGGGCCGGCGGGCTGGTAGGCCAGCGCACGGAGGTCCGCCTGCAGCCGACGCGAGACCTCCAGGCAGCGGCTCAGATCGGCCAGGCGGGCGAGCCGTCGCCGTCCGGCCACCACCCCGACGCCCCACAGTCCGCCGTCGTGCGGGAACAGCCACAGCAGGTCCCGATCGGCGGCGCGCAGGCTGGCGAGGGCCTCCGGCAGCACCGGCAGCGGCCGGACGGCGTCCCCGTCCTGCCGCTGGGCGAGAGCGAGGTCGGTCAGCTCGCGGCGCAGCCGGGCCATCTCGCTGCGGCGGTCGGCGGTCGCGGGGGAGTCCGGTTCGTCGCGAAGTGCCTGTGACAAGGAGCGGAGCCGCTGGGTGAGTTCAGCCTGCCGGGAGTCCGTCGGCGGGCGGACCACCGGGAGTCCGAGGCTGGTCCAGCGCTCGAGGGTGCTCAGCGCGTCGGTCGGCCCGCGCTGGACGGCCAGGCCGAGGTCGAGTTCGGTGAGGCGCAGGCTCAGCACCTTGCGCGCCGCCCGCGAGTCCAGCGACGCGCTCACCGCCTGGGACGATGCGAGGTCCGCCGCGGCGGCAGCGAGCCGGCGCCGCGGAGATCGCCCGGCGGCAACGTCGGTCACGGCTGCGGCGTAGACGTGACGCAGGTGCAGGATCAACCCGAAGGACTCGGGTGGGTACCGACGTAGCGCGGCCCGTGCCACATCGATGCGCCCCAGGCGTGCCGCGGCTTCAGCGGCGACGGCGATGCTGCGGGCCCTCAGCTCTCCGTCCCCGAGCCGGCGGGCGATGTCCTCGTGCGCGAGGGCGCCGCTCACCACGTCGGGGAGTCGGCGTCCGCGACTGAGGTCGCAGTCGAGCACGATCATTCCTGCCCGCGCCGCGGGGCCTGGTGCGCCGAGCCTCTGGAATCTCGTGCGGGACGCTCGGGCTGACGCCGCAGCCTCATCGAAATCTCCGATGAGTCGCAGCAACAACGCGCGCTCCCTGTCGATCTCCGCGCGCAGGATACGGTCTTGGTGCGGACGGCATGCGGCCTGCGCACGATCGAGAGCGTCGACGGCGTCGTCCAGGAGACCCGCCTCGCCCAGTACCCGGGCGAGGTCGAACAGCGAGGTGCCGCGGAACACATCGGCGGGCAGTTCCTCAGCCGCGGCCATGGTGGCGAGCGCCTGTGGCAGGTCTCCGGTCAGGTAGAGCGCGTAGCCACGATTGTGTTCGGCCATGAACAGCTCGCGGTCGTCACCCACTTCTCGGGCCAACTCCGCTGCTGCCTCGAACTCGCGCAGGGCGTCCGCGGGCCTACCGAGCTCGAAGAAGACCATGCCCCGGTTGAGCCGCATGGCGCACCGCTCGTACGGCGTGAACCACTGCGGTTCGTCGACCACAACCTGGAGCTCGACCTCCGCCGTGGCAAGGTCACCGCAGCGACCATGGATCAGGCCCCTCTGGCAGCGCCACCGCGCCACGAGTTCAGGGCTGTCCGCCGCCAGTCGGTGCGCTTCCTCGAGTCGTGGAACGGCTGCGGCCAGACCTCCGAGCAGCATCTCCGACACCGCCAGGGTGAGCAGGCAGGCGACCCTGACCGATTCGACGTCAGGCGGCGCGGGGGTGTCGAGCGATGGCAGGAGACGAAGCGCCGTTCTGAGCTTGCGTCCGGCGGCCGCGGGCCGGCCCGCCGCGTTGTCCGCCAGGCCCGAGAGCCGCAGCTCCCGGGCGCGCTCGACAACAGCCGGGCCGGCCGACATCGCCCTCAGATCTCGACAGACGGTGTGATCACCGGCCGGTAGCCCTCGCGGCGGACGACGAAGTGAACCCGTCCACGCGGCACGGCGTCCATCGAGAACCGGCCCAAGTCGTCAGCGGTGGCCGAGCGGGTGACTCCCTCGGCAACTGCGTCAACGGTGGACGCGGGATCGGTGACCCAGCCGTCGATTCGTGCGTGGTGGGCAGAGGTGACCGTGGTGATCATCAGGCTGAGGGATCCGCTGGTGAACGTGACGGAATCGGTTGCGTCGCCGCGGACGCCGATCAACTCCCCTGAGGTCAGCTCGGCAATGTCGGCCTCGAGTTCTGCAACCGCGAGGGCGAAGTCGATCCGCTCCAGGAGATCGGACGGTACCGGGTCGATCGTGGCGTAGAGCGTGGCCAGTCCGGCGAGGATGCGCTGGTCGATGGCGTCGATCGGCTCATCGGCACCCGGGTAGAACTCTTCAGGCATGTCAGGCCTCCCAACTCGGATCGGTGACGAGAGCGGCGCGCAGCTTGGCCAGACAACGTCCCCGGGTGGGGCCGATGCTGCCGATCGGCATGCCGAGACTGGCCGCGACGCCGGCGTAGTCAGGAGTCGCAGCGAAGGCGATCACCCGCAGCAGCGCCCGGCAGCGCTCGGACAGTTCGCTGACGTGCCGCCACAACACCTGCTGCTGGTCCGTGCGAACGCTGATCTCCTCAGGGGTGAGCTCATCGACTGCCTCGGGCACTCCCGTCTCGGGAACGGCTTCGCGTGCGGCGAGCCGCATCAGCCGCCACGTCTCCCGCTTGACGGTGATCACCAGCCAGGACACGACTCCCTTCGGGTCGGCGATGGCGTCCGAGGCATCCACCAAGCGCAGCCACGCAGTCTGGATCGCGTCCTCAGCTATCTGCTGCGGCGCGCGTTGGGCGCGCGCCGTGTGCCACAGCAGCGGAGTGAGCAGGGCGACCAGCGTGCGCAACTGGTCTCGGTCACCTGCTCGATAGGCGACGAACGAACTGGCGGCCTGGGCGCCGAGCGATGCGGTGGCAGTCATGGCCGGCGGATCGGTCGGAGAACCTTCGCCAAGGCGGCCCAGCCGCGCTTGACGAGCGAGTCGAGATCGGCCGCGTCCGTACCCAAGCCGACCAGAGCACTGGCCAGCTGTCCGGCCAGCACCGGCGCGGCGAACGATGTGCCACTCCAGATGCCGAAGCCGCTGGAGAAGTTGTCGAGGTCGATCGTGGCCCGGTCCTGTGGAGTGGACAGCTTTCCCTCGCGGGCCGCCGGCTGGTCATTCTCCGGAAGTGTCGCGATGCCTGGCACGTTCGTCGACGCCTGACTGCTCGCGTTCTGTCTCTGCGGCAGTGTCGACACGATCGCGGCGCCGTGGCGGTAGGTGGTGACCCATGCGCCGGCGTTGGAGAACAGCGAGACCTTGCTCCGGTCCGGGTTCAGCGAACCTACGCTCACCAGCGGCAGTCCGCCCTTTCCTGCGGCCGTGTCGCCAGCGAAGGCCGCTGGCACGAACGGACGGGTCGTCGCATCGTTTCCTGCCCCCGCTACCACCAGGACTCCGGCCCTACCGAGATCTCGAAGCATCGTGGCGAGACTGCTGCCGGACAGGACCGAAGGATCACTGTCCTCGTCAGGGACGTCCTCGTGGTAGCCACCGAAGGAAAGGGTGAGCACGTCGATGACCGCGGCCGTGTCGCCGGAAGCCAGTGCGGCCAGCTGGGTATCCAGCAGGTTCTGGAGGAGGTCGAGTACGGCGTCTTCGTAGACAAGCCCGTCAGAACCCATGATCGCGTGGGCGACGAGCCGGGCTGGCGGGCAGATCTGGCGAACGATTCCTGCGATGAACGTGCCGTGGCCGGCGAGGTTGTCGAGGCCGCCGGTCAGCCGGGAACCCACCCCGTCCGTGGCGTCCGCCACAGAGGATCCGAACACGGTGACGCCCAGGCTCGCCGGCGGTGGCTGTACGCCAACGACGGCGGCATCGGGGAACCACGGGTGCGGGCCGATGCCCGTGTCAGGCATCACCACGACCGGAGGGCGCTTCAGGCGGGGTGCTGTCCTCGACGGGTCGTCGATCACCACCGCGACAGGTGACTTGCCGCCATAGCCGGGAACCGCGTACTCGTCCGGTGTGCCGATGCCGTGCCAGTAACCGCCACCGCCGATGCCGTGCCAGTAGCCACCGCCGCCGATGCCGTGCCAGTAGCCTCCCCCACCGGAAGCCGTGAACACGTGCACCAGTTCGAAGGCCTGGTCGAGTTCCGGAACGGCGGTGCGGATCTGCTGCAACGCTGTCCACGCGTCCGGAGCGGCGCTGGGTGACTCGGTGGCGACGCGCAGTTCGAAGCTCACGGCCTGCTGGGACTCGAGGTCGAAGGGCGCGCGTGGTTGGCGTCGTGGGATCTCGTCGCGGTAGCGCTCCGGAGGACGCAGCACCCAGCCGAACTGAGCGAGGATCTCGTCGACGCGACGGTCCCGATTCCAGACCTGCTCGCCTCGGACGAGCAGACGGTCGGACATGTACGCCGTCGTACCGATCTTCTGACCGGCGCGCGTGACGGCGGTGGTTGGGTCAAGCACACGGATCATCTGGGGGACCTCCTGTGACCGGCGGCGGTCACAGCCTATTGAGCCGCCGCTTCACTCGACCAGAGCCGCGGAGTAAGCACTCTGATACCAGTCCGTACGGAGATCTTGGCCGTGGTCGATGTATCAGGACCCGGGAGGCGCGCTCTGATGGGCATCTGGTCGGCAGGACGGCACCCGCGAGGAGGGACGCAGGTGCAAGGGGAGCTTCTGCCGACCACCGGTTCGGGCACGGCGCCGGGCCACCGCGAGGTGGAGGGGGGCCATCGCTCGACGGACGACCGCTGCGCGGCTGATGGGGGCCGGCCGCCGGCAGGTGCCCGTCGCCGTGCCCGAACCCCGCCGCAGACCGGGGACAGGTCCCATTCCCGTTCACCTCATCCGGGTGAACGGGAATGGGACCTGTCCCCGATTGGTCAGGTCGCCGTGACGGTGCCGCGTCCGGCATCGGCGGCGAACGCCCACAGCGCGGACGGGGACAGTGCGTCCAGCAGAGCCTGGTCGTGCGTGACGATCAGCAGCGTGCCGCCGAAGGCGACCAGCGCGGCCTCAAGCTGCTCGATGGCCGCGGCGTCCAGGTGGTTGGTCGGCTCGTCCAGCACCAGCACGTTCACGGCGCGACCCTGCAGGACGGCGAGTGCCGCCCGCGTCCGCTCGCCCAGCGAGAGGCTGTCGCAGGGACGTTCCACCTGCTCGGCGCCGAGGCCGAACTTCGCCAGCAGCGTGCGGACGCCGGCGAGGTCGGACTCACCGAGCGCCCGGGCCACCACCTCCTGCAGTGACTCCGGGCCGCTGATCACGTCCCGGCCCTGGTCGAGGGTGCCGAGCGCCACCCGCGTCCCCCACGACACCCGTCCCGAGACCGGCCCGTCGCCACCCAGCACGGCCCGCAGCAGCGTCGTCTTGCCCGAGCCGTTCGGACCCACCAGCGCCACCCGGTCGCCTCGGGCCACCTGCGCGGTGACCGGTCCGACCTGGAAACTGCCCGCCGCGGCCACCACCCGGTCGAGCGTGAGCACCACCTCCGCCGACCCTGCGGCCTCGGCGATCGCGTAGCGCAGCTCCCACTCCCTGCGCGGCTGCTCGACCTCCGGCAGCCGCTCGGCGGCGGACCGGACGCGCGCGGCGCGCTGGTCCATCCGCCGGGCGCGGTCCTCGCGGAACTTCTTCTCCAGCTGCATTCCCGAGCCAAGGCGGGCGGCCTTCGCGCGTCCCTGCCGCGCCCACTCGGTCTTCCGCCGCGCCTGCTCGACCAGGTCGGCACGCTGTGCGGCGTAGGTCTCGTACGCGTCCTGGGCCTGCGCGCGGGCCAGGGTCTTCGCCGCGCGGTAGTCCGACCAGCCGCCGCTGTAGGCGTTCACCGCCTGCTGGGCCGAGTCGATCTCGAGCACCCCGGTCGCCACGTCGTCGAGGAACGCCCGGTCGTGGGACGCGATCAGCACCGGCGACGAGAGACCACGGACGAACTCTGTGATCGCCTCCAGCCCGGCCCGGTCCAGGTTGTTGGTGGGCTCGTCGAGCAGCAGCAGGTCGTACCGGCTCACCAGGATGGACGCGAGCGCGGCCCGCGCGGCCTGCCCGCCGGACAGGCTGCCCAGCGGCCGGTCGAGCGGGACATCCAGGTCGAGCCGGGCCAGCACCTCGGCCAGCCGCACCTCGAGGTCGGCGCCGCCGAGCGAGAGCCACCGGTCGAGTGCGCGTGAGTACTTCTCGTCAGCGCCACGGTCGCCGGAGGCGAGGGCGGCGGCCGCGTCCTCGAACTCGGCGTGCGCCGGGCCGACACCGGTGCGCCGACGCGCGTAGTCGAGGACGCTCTCGTCCGCGGCCGGCACCGACTGCGGGAGATAGCCGACCTCCGCGTCCGGTGGCGCCAGCCTGACCGTGCCGGCGTCCGGGGCGTGCTCGCCGGCCACGATCCGCAGCAGCGTGGTCTTCCCGGCGCCGTTCGGCCCGACCAGCGCCGTGACGTCGCCGGGCGCCAGCGTGAGGTCCAGCCCGGCGAACAACGGACGGGCACCGAAGGACGCGGCGATGCCGGAGAGGAACAGGGATGTGGACACGGATGACCTCGATCGCGGGTGTTTGGGGACAGTGCGAGAGGTCAGTTCCACATGCCCCAAGGGTGCGGGACAGCCGCGCCCGGAGTCAAGCGAGAAAGTAGGGTCTCGCCAGACCGGCCTCCGGCTGCGAGAATTGGCCCGTGGCAGCCTGCCCGAGAGGGGCGTGGCAGGCGATTCCACGGGGGGAAAACATGATTGGGTCACGCACCAGGGACGAGCGCACGCTCGCCCACTATCCAGAGGTCGTCGAGTTCACGCCGGCCCGGGCGCCGCGGTTGCGCCTGGCCGGGTTCGGGCTGCTCGCGGTCATGATCACCGCCGGCCTGCTGCTGTTGCCGCCGGTGGCTCTCGGCGGCGTCAACATCCTTGCCGTGGTCGGCTGGGTGGGCCTCGCGTTCTTCATCCCGGCAACGACGTACGCGGTCGTCCGGGCACTGCTGCCGCAGGTCGCGCTGCGGCTTACCGAGGACGGCCTGACCGACGGCTCGTCCATGTCCGCGGTCGGCTTCGTGCCGTGGAGTCAGATCTCCGGCGTCGGCACGTCCGAGATCTCCGGCAGCCGGCTCGTCGGCGTGTACCTGCGGGACGCCGAGGCGTTCATCGCCGCGCTGGGCCCGTTCCGGAAGGTGGCCGCCCGCACGAACCTGCGGATGTTCGGCGCGCCGGTGTGGATCAGTCCGATCGGCCTGCCCTCCGCGGACGACCTCGCCGGGCTGATCGACGTCTACCGGCGCGGCTGGGCGCTCCACCACGACGTGCCCGAGGCCTGATCCGGCGGTCTTGGCCGCAACTGTCACGGCAACCCGACCGCAGGGATCCCGGGTCGTGCCCGGGGTGACGGTCGAGCCCGGGATGACGAGGAGGTAACCGGGCCCTGAGCACGGGGGGTGCGCGCGCGGCGCAGGGGTGCTACCCTCTTTCGCGAGCGAAGAGCTCGACAGGGTTGTTACCCAAAATCGGGGCAAGACCTGAGATGCACGAGAGTGCGTCTCGGGTCTTTTTTTGTTTTTTCGCCGGATTTCGGAAGGAACCGACAATGGAGTCCACAACGAAGGCAAGCACAGCCGAGCAGATCGTCGACGCTGTCGGCGGCGCCGGTAATGTCCTCAGCCTCACGCACTGCGCGACGCGGCTGCGTTTCGAACTGAAGGACGCCTCTGGCATCGACCAGAAGGCCGTGGAGAAGATCCCGGGCGTCATGGGTGCCGTGCCGCAGAGCGGCGACCGCTACCAGGTGGTGATCGGCGGCGCCGTCCAGTCCACCTTCAACGACATCATGAACCTGCCGGCGATGGCCGGCGTGGGCAAGGGCCTGTCCGATGCGGACGTGAAGGCCCGCGAGCGTGCCAAGGCCCGCGGCAAGGTCGCCTGGCTGGACGCGTTCTTCGAGTACCTGTCCGACTCGTTCCGTCCGCTGCTGGGCGTGCTGCTCGGCTCCTCGCTGATCATCGCGATCGCGGCCATCCTGGACGCGTTCCACATCGTCCCGTTCCAGGGTGTGGATCGCCTGACGGCCGCGGGCGCCACCTGGGTGTTCTGGGACGCGATGTGGCGCTCAGTGCTCTACTTCCTGCCGATCATGGTCGCGTACAACGCGGCCAAGAAGCTGAACGTGGACCCGTGGATCGGCGCTGCCATCATGGCCGCGATGTTCACCCCGAACTACCTGTCGCTCACTGGCGCGGCCGACACCGTCTGCACGACGACGGACCTCGGCAAGCAGTGTGTGGCCATGATCGCCGGAATGCCAATGCAGTTGAACGACTACGGCGGCCAGGTCTTCGTGCCGCTGATCATGGTCGCGGTGCTGGCGCAGCTCAACAAGCTGCTCAAACGGATATTCCCGGAGAACCTGCAGATGGTCTTCGTTCCCTTCTTCTGCCTGCTGATCATGATCCCGATCACCGGCTTCATCATCGGCCCGATCAGCATCTGGCTGGGCAGCGGCCTGGGCGCAGGACTGGCCTGGCTGAACAACACGGTGCCACTGCTGTTCGCCATCCTCATCCCGATGATCTACCCCTTCCTGGTGCCGCTGGGCCTGCACTGGCCGCTCAACGCGCTCATGCTCGCCAACATCAGCACCCTCGGCTACGACTTCATCCAGGGCCCGATGGGCACGTGGAACTTCGCCTGCTTCGGCGCCACCGCGGGTGTGCTCGTGGTCGCCAGCCGGGCTCGGGACAACGAGGTGCGCCAGACCGCGATCGGCGCCCTGGCCGCCGGTCTGCTCGGTGGCATCTCGGAACCGTCCCTGTACGGCATCCACCTGCGCTACAAGCGGATCTACCCGCGCATGCTGGTGGGGTGTGCGACCGGTGGCCTGACGATCGGCATCCTCGGCTGGATCTTCGGCACGGTCAAGACCGGCGCCTTCGCCTTCACCTCACTGCTCACCATCCCGGTCTTCGCCCCGACGTGGATCTACGTGATCTCGATCGCCGCCGCCTTTGTCGTGGCGATGTTCCTGGTCATCGCGTCCGACTACCGCACCCCTGAGCAGAAGGCCGAGGCGGAGGCCGACCGACTGCAGGCGGAGGCCGACCTGGCCATGGAGCAGGCTCGCAAGAGCGGCGCCGCAACCGCCGTCACGACGGCGGCCGCCGCCGGCGCCGGCGGTGTCGCGACCCTGGTGCGGACCGACCGCGTGGTCGCTCCTGTGGCCGGCACAGTGGTGCCGATCACGGAAGTGGCCGACAAGGTGTTCGCGTCCAAGGCGCTCGGTGAGGGCGTCGGCATCGTCCCGTCGGACGGCCATGTGGTCGCGCCGGTCGCGGGCGTGCTGGTCACCGTGCCGGCCAGCGGGCACGCGTTCGGGATCAGGACGGACGACGGCGTCGAGGTGCTGGTGCACGTCGGCATCGACACCGTCCGGCTGGAAGGCGAAGGGTTCGACGTGGACGTGGCCGCCGGACAGAGGGTCGAGGCCGGTGACCTGCTGGCCAAGGTCGATCTGGACGCCGTGAAGGCGGCCGGCTACGACACGACGACCGTTGTGGTCGTGACCAACACGATGGCCCTGGGCTCGGTCACGCCGGTGCAGGCTGGCGATGTGTCCAGGGAAGACCCCATCATTGAGGTGACCCCCTGAGAGGACGTGACGTGATCGCCTCCGCAGCCGCCGCGACGCGGAGCTGACGTGGAGATCGCACGCGTGTTCAACAACAACCTCGTCCTCGCGCTGGACGAGGCGGGACGCGAGGTGATCCTGACCGGCCGTGGCCTGGGGTTCCAGGCCCGGCCGGGTCAGGCCGTGGATCCGGCGAAGGTGGTTCGCACCTTCGTCCCCGCGGACGGACGCGACCCCGACCACCTTGCGCAGCTGCTCTCCGGGATCCCTCCGGAGCACATCCAGCTGGTCAGCTCAGCGCTGGCCGAGGTCGGGCTGGACGCGGTGGGGCGCAACCCCTCCCTGGTGATCGCACTGGCCGACCACGTCAGCTTCGCGCTGCGCCGGGTGGCGATCGGCATGGAGCTGGAGTACCCGCTGCTCGCCGAGGTGCAGCACCTGTACGGCGAGGAGTACGGGCAGGCGCGGGCACTGCTGGCCGCGATCAACGCCCACGCCGAGCACCCGCTGCCGGACGTGGAGGCGGTCGGGCTGGCGTTGCACCTGGTCAACGCGGGGTTCGCGACCGGCGACCTGTCGTACACCTACCGGATGACGGGGGTGATCCAGCAGATGGTCGCGGTGATCGAGCAGTCGTTCGGGCTCGATCTCGACTCCGGCGGCGTCAGCGTCGGCCGGTTCATCACCCACCTGCGTTACCTGTTCGTGCGGATCTCGCAGCATCGGCAGCTCTCCGGGGAGCATTCCAACATCGGCGTGGCGATCCGAAGTGCCTACCCGGGGGCCGCGAACTGCGCCCGGCGCCTGGCGGACCTGATGGAGTTGCGGCTGGGTTCCGCGCTCACCGACGACGAGATCTCGTACCTCGCCCTGCACATCGCCCGGGTGACGACGGACGAGCCCCCACTCGACGCCCCTTCGTGACGAAGGTTGGCCGGCGCCAATCGTCATCCCGGCGAGCGTCCGTCATTCCGGCGAACGCCCGTCATCCCGGCGAACGCCGGGACCCGTCCGGTGACTGCCAACTTTCCCGGCCGTCGGCAGGGGCTGGCGCGGCCGGCTGTCGTGACTGCCAAGTTCCCCGGCATACCAAGCCGAAAACCGCCGTCATAAGCCGGGAAACCTGGCCGTCAGCCGCAGCGAACTCCGGAATAGCCGCAAGATGCCGGAAAACCTGGCAGTCATGACGCCGATGACGGTTCCTGCGGCCCCTGGGTGAGCGACATCGGCGCCTCTTCTACAGCAGCGCGCGGATGTCGGCCTCGATGTCCTCCGGCGGCACGGTGGGGGCGTAGCGGCCGACGACCCGGCCCTCGCGGTCGACGAGGAACTTGGTGAAGTTCCACTTGACCGCGTCGCCGAGCACACCGCCCGCCTCACTGCGCAGCCACGTGAACAGCGGGTGCGCACCGCGTCCGTTCACGTCGACCTTGGCGAACATCGGGAATGTGACGCCGTAGTTGAGCTGGCAGAACTCCGCGATCTCCGTGTCGTCGGCGAACTCCTGGTTGGCGAACTGGTCGCACGGGAAGCCAAGGACCACCAGGCCCTGGTCGCGCAGGTCCTCGTACAGCTTCTCCAGACCGGCGAACTGCGGTGTGAACCCGCACTTGGACGCGGTGTTCACCACCAGCACCACCATGCCCAGGTAGTCGGCGAGGCGTTGGTCCTGGCCGGTGATGGTGCGTGCCTCGAAGTCCTGCAGGTTCGTCATCCGTGGTTCCCTTCCTCCTGCTCAAGGCCGGTACTCACCCCGCTATTCCGGCCGCGACCTAGGTGTACCCGGCACAGGCCAGGGCTAGGACGAGCATTCTGCGGTTCCTGCTCCCGGATCGTCACCGGCCACGAGCACACCGCGGGCAGGCTCAGGCCGGCCGACCAGTCGATCGGCGGCTACTTCACAACGCTGAACAGGTAGCCCGAGCCGGGCTCGTCGATGCCGTCGAGGAACACCTCCGCGGTCCAGTACTTGTTGGGGTAGGGAATGAGCACATCCTGACCGAGGATGATGTTTCGCGTGACGTCATACATCGCATTGACGTCGTAGCCCTCTCGCCCGTGCATCGCCTCGTGGTCGCCGACGAAGGTGGCAAACGCACACTGCGAGCAGTACGGCGGACCGGCGTCCTCGCCGCACTCCGGGGCGAAATCCACGGCAAGGAAGCCCTCCGGCACGGGTGCGTCGGCCTTCATGAACCGCCCCCACACGCCGTGCTCCGGGCCAACATCCACGCCCAGACCGTCGTGGTGCACCAGCAAGGCGTCGTGATCGAAGCCCGACGCGTACTCCTCCATCGCATCCAGGGTGCGGAACAGACCCCGGCGGGCCTCGTCGTCCCCGACGTCATCGCTGTCTCGCCCGAGGAAGCGCAGGGCGGGCATCCTCATGTACTCGAAGCTGGCCACCGTGAACCCGTCCTGCTGCCGCTGCGCCAGGTCCGGCATGAACAAGGCCCACTGCACCGAGGCGTCACTCTCCTTGAGGTAGTTGACATACCCGTAGGCGTCGACGCTGTCGATGCCCGCCGGCCCCGTCTTGTTGCCCGCGATCCTCTCTCGGACATCACGCTCCCGCATGGCCGAGAAGTCCGCGAACATCCGCGAGACCGGGTCTCGCAGCGAGAGGTCGTCCGTCGCCCCGGAGAGCTCCTTGTCGAACCTGTCCAGGGTGTCGAAGACCGACGGGTTGACCACGCCCGAGGGCTCCAGTGCGCGGAGCCGCTCCCGAAGTCCTGCATTCTGCTCCCGGAACCGTGCGATCACGCCGTCTATCAGGACCCGCTCGTTGTCGGCGAGGTGCCCTGCGGTCCATTGGGAGTCGTCGCGGATCCACTCGGTCAACGCATCAAACGCGTTCGGGTTGATTCCACGCGCCCTCGCCGCCCAGTCGACGATCCAGCGGTACGTGGCCGCCTCGGCTGGGCGATCACCCGCTTCGCCGTCGAGATCGCGCCAATCGATGAAGCAAAAACGATCGAGAAGCTGATGCGACATGGTGACTTCTTCCTTGAAACGCCGGCATCGCGAAAGGGCAGTGGTCACATCACAGGGACCGGACCGCCACCACAATCCTCGCACCGATCCGCGTGCCCAGTGGCCCATCGGGATCATCCTCCGAAGACGCCCGAAGAATCACATCCGTGTCGTTATCCCCATTGTGGACGACGCCTGTGGGCAAGCGGCGAGTCTCGGACGCGTGCCAGGGCGTCCACGTCTATGCACGCTCACAGACCCAGCCTTCGGGCATGCGGCCCATGCCGATGAAGATGCCGAGTTCGTCCGCCTGCTCGGGTGGCAGATCCACGTCGGCGCGTGGGTAGATGACGGGTTCCTCCTTGCTGTTGTGCCGGTCCAGCAGTTCCAGGAGCTGTCTGGCGGACGCCTCCGCGGTCTCCGGCCCCTCCTTGTCGACGGCGTCCAGGAGGTCATCGATCAGGCGCCAGAGCTGGCCGTGCTCGCTGAGCATCACCTGCACCGGCATCTCGAGGCCGGCCGCTCGCAGCGGCGGGAAGAGGAAGGCCTCTTCGAGGTAGATGTGGCGGCGCAGGGCCGCCAGGCCCGTGCGCAACACGTCGGTGGCGCCGCAGGGATCGTCGAGGAACGCCTCCACGCAGCCGTCGATATCCTGGTGCTCGCGCTCCAGGGCGGCCGCGATGGTCATGACAGCACCGCCTCGACGGTGATCTCCGCCCCGGCGAACAGCCGCGACACCGGGCACAGTCGCGCGGCCTCGTCCACGACCGCCGTGAACCCGGACGCGTCCACTCCGTCGACGCGTCCGGTGACCGTGATCCGGGAGGTGGTGATCGTCGGTACTCCCGCAACCTCCTCCAGGGATACCGTCGCCGACACGTCCAGCTCCGCCGGTTCGAGCCCGTGCTCGCCGAGCGTCAACGCCAGCGCCATGGAGAAGCAGGACGAGTGCGCCGCGGCGAGGAGTTCCTCCGGGCTGGTCCTGCCATCGGGACGCACGGTCCGGGACGCCCAGGTCACCGCCTGGCCGTCCAGGACTCCGCTGCTGCTCCCGCCGATGGTGCCTCCGCCGGCGGTCAGCGATCCCGTCCACGTGGTCTTGGCGGTTCGTTCTGCGATGGCCATGTCACTCTCTCCTTCTGCTCGCGCTCGATTAGATTGCGCACAATCTAACTGTACGCAATGAATGCGCTAGGGTGAAGGTCCAGGAGGTGGGCATGGGACAGACAGCGCTCGAACGGCCGGCCAGGGTCGACGACCAGTTGTGCTTTGCGCTCTACGCGGCGTCGAAAGCCCTCACCGCGGCCTATCGGCAGGCGCTGGGGGAACTGGCGCTCACCTACCCCCAGTACCTCGCGATGCTGGCCGTCTGGGAGTCCGACGGCAGGACGGTCGCCGAACTGGGCCGAGCCATCGACCTGGATTCGGGGACGCTGTCGCCGCTGCTGCGCCGGCTCGAAGGGGCAGGCCTCGTCCGCAGGGAACGCAGCGCCCAGGATGAGCGCGTGGTGCGGGTTTTCGTCACCGATCGGGGGCGCGAACTGGAGCCGCGCGCCGCGGCCGTCCGCGCCGGTGTCGAGGCAGCGACCGGGCTGAGCACGGAGGAGTTCGTCCAGCTTCGCGCCATGCTGCACCGGCTGCGCAGCGCCATCGCGGTCGCCACCGCCGAGGGAATCACATCGGTGTAGTTATCCCCATTGTGGACGACGCCTGTGGACAGGCGGGAGTCCCGGGACGTGCCAGCTCTCCCTGGGTTACCGGGTGCCGGCCCCGATCGAGCGCCGTGCGGCGTCGGGGACCGGCCGGCGTCGGTACTTGTCAGGCGCGTGCGATAGACATCAGATGGCGCAAGTTCCATGAACGAGCGGCTGATCCACACCGACCGGCGAGCTCCCGTGAACGCGTGCCGAAACGCCCCTAGTCGAAGGTGGATACTTCAATCATGACGTACGCTCCTTCCCCGCAACTCGTCAGTGTCGGGTACGAAGGCCGCAGCATCGATGAACTGGTGCAGGTCCTTCTGGCCGAAGACGTTGCAGTTCTGGTTGACGTTCGGTTGACCCCGATCTCGCGCAAGCCGGGTCTGTCGAAGACCGCTCTCAAGAATGCACTTCGCGACGCGGGGATCGAGTACGTCCACCACCGCGAACTCGGCAACCCCAAGTGGAACCGCGACGGCTATCGGGCCGGTGAGTCGACGTCGTTGGCGCTGTATCAGCGCGTGCTGGGCTCGAGCGAAGGTCGTTCAGCTCTGCGCCATGTCACCGAACTGTTCGAAGGTGGGACTGTCGCGCTCTTGTGTTTCGAGCGCGACCACGACCACTGCCACCGTCACCAGGTCGTCAAGGAACTCGGCGAGCTGTGTGACGACCTTCGAGTTACCTACGCCTGACTGAAGAACCCGCCGTCGGACAGATCGGGAGGTTCCGTCTTCGGGGACCACACCCCCAACGCGGAGAAGGACGCCCGGTGCTGGTGAAGGTTCCCAACGAACAGGTGAGTGTCATGATTCACATCGAAGAGCTCCTCGTACTTCTGTTGGAGCATCTCCCGCGCCCTCAACGTCCCGTTCTCGCGTGACCATGTGCGGCCGGCCTGTCCCGTCTCCCAGTCCAGTAGGGAGGGCTCGTGGGTCGGGCACGCCGGGCTATCGCACCGGTACCTGACTGTCACGCGGAACGGTGCAGGCTGGAGTTCCTTGAACCCTTCCGGGTTGAAGAGGTCCGGCTGCGCAGCTTTGGTGACCTTGCTGAGTTGGCGGTCGTCCCAGGGATCCCCGTCTGCGACACTGATCCGCACGTCGCGAACCCTCACGAGCCCCAGTGAGGGCGCTGGTTGTGAGTAGTCGACGGCTTGGTTGGCTGCGATCAGATCGCACGTGGTCGTGGCGCCGATCAACGGCCGAATCAGCTGTCGTCGCTCTGCCCAGTTCTTGGCGGGGCCAACGATGCGTACAGACCGGAGGTGGGTCTGGTCAGGGCGCATCGACTCGGGCCGCGGGTCCTTCGTGCCGGGAGACGCCACCGGAACCTCAATGATCTCGTACTTCGCGAACTGCTGCTCGTAATCGACGAGCCTGAACTTCATCGGGTAGAGCCGGATCCACTCGGGATGGCCT
This sequence comes from Propionicimonas sp., assembly GCF_029975155.1. Taxonomy (GTDB): domain Bacteria; phylum Actinomycetota; class Actinomycetes; order Propionibacteriales; family Propionibacteriaceae; genus Propionicimonas. The sequence continues at coordinate 24,254 of NZ_JARKPQ010000037.1, forward strand.
CGGTCGAGGCGGACGCCCGCGACACACACGGTCTCGCCGTACTTGTCCGACGGACTTGGGTAGGTCTTGACCGTCACCAAGACCGTCGCCTTCTCTCCTCCGACCATCATTCCCCCTGTGTCTTGGCGGCCTCCAGCAGGCTAACGGTCGGCCCTGACGTCCTCTGAGGGGAGCCCAGGGGCAACTCGCGCACGCAGCGTCCAGGTCATCGACCTGCCCAGCCGATCCACATGGGCGAGGCCCGAGCCCTCAAGGACCGGCCATCACGAGATCGCGGCCTTGGTCTCCCTGGCCATGGCGAGTTCTTCGTTGGTGGGGATGACGAGAACGGTGATGGGGGAGTCCGGGGTGGAGATGGTCCGGGCCTCCCGGGAGCGGGCCTGGTTGGCGCTCTCGTCCAGGATGGCGCCGATGCCGGCGAGGCGTCCGACGACCTTTGCGCGGACGAGGGCGTCGTTCTCGCCCACGCCGGCGGTGAACGTGATCGCGTCGACGCCGCCGAGGATGGCGATGTAGGCGCCGATGTAGCTGATCAGCCGGTGGCAGTACACGTCCATCGCCAGGGTGGCGGCGGGGTCGCCCTCCTCGATGAGCTCGTTCACGTCCCGGAAGTCGGTGACGCCGGCGAGGCCGAGCATGCCGGACTTCTTGTTGAGCAGGTTGTCGACCTCGCCCAGGTCCATGCCGAGTTCGCGGCCGAGGAAGGCGTGCAGGCCGGGATCGACGTCGCCGGAGCGGGTGCCCATCACCAGCCCGGCCAGCGGGGTGAGGCCCATCGAGGTCTCGACCGCGACCCCGTCCTTGATGGCGGAGATCGAGGCGCCGTTGCCCAGATGGCACACGATCTGCTTCAGGTTGCCGTAGTCGCGGCCCAGGAATTCCGCGGCCCGCTTCGACACATAGCTGTGGGAGGTGCCGTGGAAGCCGTACTTGCGGATGCCGTGGGCGGCGGCGAGGTCGGCGGGGATCGCGTAGGTGTAGGCCTCCGGCGGGAGGGTGGCGAAGAACGCGGTGTCGAAGATCGCCACGTGGGGCACGTCGGGGAGGGCCTCGCGAGCGGCCTCGATCCCGGCGATGCCGGGCGGGTTGTGCAGCGGCGCCAGTGGGGACAGCTCCCGCAGCTTCGCGAGCACGTCGTCGTCGATCACCACCGTGGAGCGGAACGCCTCACCACCATGGACGGTGCGGTGCCCGACCGCCCTGATGCTGTCCAGGTCCGGGCCGTGGGCGTTGAACACCCGCACCAGATAGTTCAGGGCGCGGGCATGGTTGGGGAAGCCGCGGTCCACGTGCACGGTCTCGCCGTCCAGCTTGTGGTCCAGCGTGCCGGATTCCTCACCGATCCGCTGGATGATCCCCGACGCGACCACCACCTCGGAGTCAGCGTCGATCACCTTGTACTTGATCGAGCTCGAGCCGCAGTTCAGCAGCAGGACGGGGGTACTCATTCGGACTCCTTCGGCGGACGGTTTCGGAGAGTGAACGGAAAGGGACCCGTCCCCTTTCCGTTCAGGCCTGGGCCTGGATGGCGGTGATGGCGACGGTGTTGACGATGTCTTCGACGAGGGCGCCGCGGGAGAGGTCGTTGACGGCTTTGTTGAGGCCTTGGAGGACGGGGCCGATCGCGACGGCTCCGGAGGAGCGTTGGACGGCTTTGTAGGTGTTGTTGCCGGTGTTCAGGTCGGGGAAGATGAACACCGTCGCGCGGCCGGCGACCGGGGAGTCGGGCAGCTTGGTCCGTGCTACGACGGGGTCGACGGCGGCGTCGAACTGGATCGGGCCTTCGAGGGCGAGGTCGGGCATCCGTTCGCGGACGATCTCGGTGGCCTGGCGTACCTTGTCCACGTCCGCGCCGGTGCCTGAGGTGCCGGTGGAGTAGGACAGCATGGCCACCCGCGGCTCGATCCCGAACGCGATGGCGGTCTCGGCGGAGCTGATCGCGATGTCGGCCAACTGTTCTGCGGTCGGGTCGGGGTTCACCGCGCAGTCGGCGTAGACGACGACCCGGTCGGGCATGCACATCAGGAACGAGCCGGAGACGACCTTCACGCCGGGTTTGGTCTTGATGAACTCCAGGGACGGCCGGATCGTGTTCGCGGTGGTGTTGATCGCGCCGGAGACCATGCCGTCGGCCATGCCGAGGTGGACCATCATCGTGCCGAAGTAGGACAGGTCGGTGAGCTTCTCTCTCGCCTGTTCGAGGGTGACGCCCTTGTGCGCCCGCAGCCGGGCGTACTCGGCGGCGAACCGCTCGACCAGGTCGGGGGCGGTCGGGTCGACCACCTGGACGCCGAGCAGGCTCAGCCCGAGTTGGGTGGCGCGCTGCTTGATCGCCTGGGCGTTGCCCAGCAGGACGATGTTCGCCACGCCCCGCTGCAACAGGATGTCGGCGGAGGTGAGGATGCGGTCGTCGGCCGACTCGGGCATGACGATCGTGCGGCGATCGGTTCGGGCGATGTCCTGCAGTTGGTGCTCGAACATCAGCGGCGTGACCACCTCGGAGCGGTGCACCTGCAGGGCCTGCAGCAGCGCGGGGGTGTCCACGTACTCGGAGAACAGCCGGCGGGCGGCCTCCACCTTCCGTGGGCTGGACGTCATCGCCCCTTCCAGCCGGAACATCCGGTCCGAGGAGGTGTAGGTGCCCAGGTGGGTCATGCCGATCGGCAGCTCGTTGTGGATGCTGTCGATCAGTTTCACGATCGTGTCGGGGATCTCGTAGCCACCCAGCAGGATGATCCCGGCCAGCTGCGGGAACGAGCCCGACGCGTGCGCCAGCAGCAGGCCGGGCAGCATGTCGGACCGGTCACCGGGCATGATGATCGTCGACTCCGGGGTGAGCCGGCGCAGCACGTTCGGCAGCGTCATCGCCGCCACCAGGATGTCCTGGGACTCCCGATCCAGCAGCTCGGGACTGCCGAGCACCAGGTTCGCCTCCACCGCCTTGAACTGGGCCCGGACGGTGGGCGCGGCCAGCAGCCGATCGGCTGGCAGCGCCGCGGTGACCACACCGGGAAGCTTCGACAACTCCGCACGGACGGCGGCCAGCTCGGCCGGGTCCACGTCCTCGCTGGTACCACGCTCCACCGACGACACCCGGTTCGCGATCACCGCGATCACCTTCGCGTGATGGGCCTCGAACTCCGCCACCCCACCCTCCGCAGCCGAACGGATCTCCTCCGGCGTCCGATCCCGACCCGACACCACCAACACCACCGGCGCATTCAGATTCGCCGCCACCCGAGCATTGAAGGTGAGCTCGGTCGGGGACGTGGTCTCGGTGTAGTCCGAGCCCAGGATCACCACCGACTCATAGCGCGCCTTGATCCCGGCGTACTTCTCCACCAGCACGTGCAGCGCCGCGTCGGCGTCGCGGTGGACGTCCTCATAGGTGACCCCGGCCGCCTCGGCATAGGTCTGTTCCACACCCGGCTGCCCGAGCAGCGTGTGCAGGATGGCGTCCTCCGGCCCGCTCCGCACGACCGGGCGGAACACCCCGACCGAACTCACCGTCCGGGTCAGCGCCTCGATCATGCCGACGGCGACCATCGACTTGCCCGTCAGCCCCTCCGGCGCGGCGACGTAGATGCTGTTGCTCACAGGGTCAGGCTATCGCCGCCCGCCGGGTGTGCCCCGCCGGGGCCCAAAGCGCGACTCGGCATCCGGTCGTCCCGGGTTCCTCACGTCGTCCCGGGCTCCTCACGTCGTCCTGGGCTCTCACGTCATCCCGGACTTGATCCGGGATCTCTGTCGATCGGGCTGCCGGGGCGGGCGCCGGGGATCCCGGCGTTCGCCGGGATGACACGGTGGGGGCGGACGCGGCTGGCTGCGGCGGTGCTCGGGAACCGGTCGTCGAGCTTGTCGAGACGCGGTGGTGGCTTCCGGTCGGCCGGGGATGGCGAGGAATATCTCAGCGCATCACGGACGCGAGCCAGTCCATGTCGCCGCGCTGGCCCTCGACGCCGCCGGGGGTCTCGACGACGATCGGCGCGCCGGCGGTGGAGACCACCTCGGCGACCCCCTCGGGGTCACAGTTGCCGGTGCCGAAGTTGGCGTGCCGGTCGGCGCCGGAGTCGAAGGCGTCCCGCGAGTCGTTGGCGTGCACGAGGTCGATGCGTCCGGTGATCGCGAGCACCCGGTCGACCAGCCCGAGCAGCTCGTTGCCGCCCGCGTGGGCGTGGCAGGTGTCCAGGCAGAAGCCCACCCGGTCGGCGTTCGGCGAGGCGGAGATCGCGTCCCACAACTGGGCGAGACGGTCGAGTTGGCGCGCCATCGCGTTCGCGCCGCCGGCCGTGTTCTCGATCAGCAACGGGACGTCGATGGTGAGCCCGTCGATGGCCTTGCGCCAGTTGTCGAACCCCACGGCCGGGTCGTCGGACGCCAGCACGTGCCCGCCGTGCACGATCAACCCGGCCGCTCCGATCTCGGCCGCGGCGGCGAGCTGCTTCTGCAGGTGCTGCCGGCTCGGGATCCGGATCCGGTTGTTGGTCGAGGCCAGGTTCAGCACATACGGCGCGTGCACGTACAGCGCCACGCCGGCGGCCTCCGCGTCCGCCCGCAGCGCGGCCGCGCCCCCCGGATAGGCCACCTTCGGGCCCTTCCAGGCCTGCGGGTCGCCGAGGAAGAACTGGCTGAGCCCCGCCCCGCGAGCCGCAGCCTCCGCGATCGGGTCCTGCTGGTCGACATGTCCACCCATCAACACCATGACGGCAGTCTAGGCAGCCCCACCCCCACCGCCCGCCCCGGTCGAAAACGGGGGCCAGACCCCCTTTCCGCCACCTTCTTCCGGAGCGCCGCGGAGACACTCGGTGAAAAGGTGCGGCGGAGGTGATGTGGGAGCAACCTACGCTGGAGTAGGTTTGGCTGCAGGGAGACGCGAAGGAGCACGATGGACGCCGGACACCTTGCGGTCAGGTTCGCGAACGCGGCGTCCGCGCACGCGAGTCGTCCGGCCACCCGGATCGCGGACGGGGACGGCTGGGCCGTCCGCACCTACGCCGAGCTCGCCGCGGACGTCCGCCGGCTGGCCGCGCGGCTGATCGAACTCGGCCTCGCGCCCGGCGACCGGGTGGCGATGTTCTCCCCGAACATCCCCGAATGGAGCCTCGTCGACCTCGCCTGCGCCACCGCTGGGCTGGTGTCGGTGCCGCTGTACACCACCAGCACCCCCGACCAGGCCCGGCACATCCTGGCCGACTCCGGCTGCCGGGTGGCGTTCGTCGGCCCGGACGAGGCGGCCAAGCTGACCGGCATCCGGACGGAGCTGCCCGCGCTCGTCCGGGTGGTCGCGTTCTCCGGCTCGCCGGACGGAGTGGACGCGACTCTGGCGGACGAACTGGCCGCCGCCAGCGACGACGTGCCGGTAGACGTGCGGCTGGCCGCTGCGTCCGCGGACGACCTCGCCACGATCATCTACACCTCGGGCACCACCGGTGAGCCCAAGGGGGTCATGCTCACGCACCGGGGCTTCACCGCCCAGGTGGATGTGCTCAACCAGTACTTCGATCTCACCGACACCGACGTGTCGCTGTGCTTCCTGCCGCTCAGCCACGCCCTCGAACGGGCCTGGACCTACGTCGTCCTCTGCGCGGGCGCGCTGAACACCTACGTGCCCGACCCGCGCACGGTCGCGGAGATGATGGTGCGGGCCCAGCCGAACCTGCTGGTCAGCGTCCCGCGGCTGTACGAGAAGGTCTTCCTCGCCGCCAAGGACAAGGTCGCCGACTCCCCGCTCAAGCAGCGGCTGATGGCGTGGGCGCTGCGGGTCGGCGCGGAGTTCCACGGCCGCGTCCGGGACGGGCTCCCGCGCGGCAAGGGCCTGATCGTCCGGTTCAAACTCGCCGACCGGCTGGTGCTGCACAGCATCCGCGACGCGATGGGCGGACCCAAGAAGGTCCTGGCGTGCGGCGGCGCGCCGCTGCGGCAGGAGATCGAGGAGTTCCTCTTCGCCTGCGGCCTGCTGGTGCTGCAGGGCTACGGGCTGACCGAGGCGTCCCCGCTGGTCAGCTTCCCCTCACCGGCCGGCTACCGGTTCGGCACGGTCGGCCGGGTCATCGACACCGGCGAGGTCCGGATCGACGAGGACGGCGAGATCTGCTACCGCGGACCGAACGTGATGCAGGGCTACTGGGGCATGCCGGACGCGACCGCGGCCGTCCTCCTGGACGGCTGGCTGCACACCGGCGACGTCGGTGAGTTGAACGCGGACGGCTACCTGCGGATCACCGACCGGATCAAGGACCTGATCGTCACCAGCACCGGCAAGAACGTCGCTCCGGCCCCGATCGAGGGCCTGCTCGCCGCCGACCCGCTGTTCGAGTACACGCTGCTCCTCGGCGACAACCGTCCGTACCTCACCCTGCTGGTCGCGCCGTCGCTACCGCACCTGGAGGACATCGGCCGCCAGCTCCAGCTGACCTGGGCGCACCGCGACGAGTTGCTCGCCCACCCGGCCGTCCTGGACGAACTGCGCCGCAGGGTCGGCGAACTCACGGCGAAGCTCGCCCGCCACGAGCAGATCCGCGACCTGCGCCTGCTGGTCGAGGAGTTCACCCAGGAGAACGGCCTGCTCACCCCGACGCTGAAGGTCAAGCGCAGGGAGGTCGAGCGCCGTTTCGCCCAGCTCGTCGACGACATGTACGCCCGCGCCGGCCGCCGCCGCGACTGACGCCGGTGGTTCTCCGGGCCCCGCCTCGTTCGTCATCCCGGCCCCGCCTCGTTCGTCATCCCGGGCTCGACCCGGGATCCCCGGCGTCCGCCGGGATGACAAGGGGTGGACCGAGTGAGGAACTCGTCCCCGGTGTGGGCGGTGGGTCCGCACTCGTCATCCCGGACTTTGATCCGGGATCTCCTGAGTGGCGAGTCGGACCGGTGCGGGGATCCCGGCGTTCGCCGGGATGACGGTGGGGCGAGTCGGATGACGGTGGGGCGAGTCGGGTGACGGTGGGGCGAGTCGGATGACGGTGGGGCGAGTCGGGTGACGGTGGGGCGAGTCGGGGTGACGGTAGGTGAGTTTTGTCATCCCGGACTCGATCCGGGGATCGATTTGCGGTCACGCATACCCTGGGGGGTATAGTTCGAGCGTGAAGACGGTGATTGTGGGTGGAGTTGCAGGGGGCATGTCGGCGGCCACGAGGCTGCGGCGGCTGGACGAGAGCGCAGAGATCGTGGTGCTGGAACGCTCCGGCCACGTCTCGTTCGCGAACTGCGGGCTGCCGTACTACGTGGGTGGGGTGATCTCCAACCGCAACGCGCTGCTGCTGCAGACGCCGGAGAGCCTGAAAGCCCGGTTCGGCATCGACGTCCGGGTGAACACCGAGGCGGCCTCCATCGACCCGGTCGCCAAGACGGTGTTCGTGCACAACCTGGCCACCGATGAGTGGTACACCGAGACCTACGACAACCTCGTGCTGGCACCGGGCGCCGCCCCGTTCGTGCCGCCGATCCCCGGCGTCGAACGGGCGCTGGCGCTGCGCAACATCGCCGACACCGACAGGATGGCCGCCGCCGTCGACGAGATCCTCCGACGGGCAGAGGGCGAGCGCTCCGCCGCTGCGCACGACGAGGCTGAGGCCCCGCTGGAGCCGGCGGCCGTGATCATGGGGGGTGGCTTCATCGGCATCGAGCTGGCCGAGAACCTGTCCGAGCGGGGCATGAAGGTCACCATCGTCGAGCTCGCCGACCAGATCCTCGCCCCGCTGGACGTGGAGATGGCCGCGCTGGTCGAGAAGCACCTGGTCAAGCACGGGGTCGTGGTGATCACGGGCGCGTCCGTCGCGGCAGTGGACGCCGACTCGGTCACGCTTTCCGACGGCCGGATCCTGCCCGCGCACCTCGTCGTGGCCGCGATCGGCGTCCGCCCGGAGACCGGCCTGGCCGAGACCGCCGGGCTCGCGCTCGGTGAGCGTGGCGGCATCCTGGTCGATGAGCACCAGCGCACGTCCGATCCGTCGATCTTCGCCGTCGGCGACGCGGTGGTGAAACGCGACGTGATCACCGGCGCCCAGGCACTGGTGCCGCTGGCCGGCCCGGCCAATCGCCACGGGCGCCTCGTCGCCGACGTGATCGCCGGGCGTCCGGCCGCCTCCAGGACCGTGCTCGGCACCGCGATCGTCGGCGCCTTCGGTCTGGTCGCCGGGGCCACCGGCTGGACGGAGAAGCGCGCGGCGGCCGCCGGCCGGAAGGTCCGGGTCATCCACACGCACCCGGCCAACCACGCGGGCTACTACCCGGGCGCGGAGGGCATGAGCCTGAAGCTCGTCATCGACGCGGAGACCGACGCCATCCTGGGTGCCCAGGCCGTCGGCGGCTCGGGCGTCGACAAGCGCATCGACGTGATCGCCACCGCGATGCGCGGCGGGCTGGCGGCCTCGGACCTGAACGACCTGGAGTTGAGCTACGCACCCCAGTTCGGCTCGGCCAAGGACGCGGTGAACATGCTCGGGTACATCGCGGAGAACCTCCGCGACGGGCTCACCGAGACCATCCAGTGGCATGAGGTCGAGGCGGAGGTCGCGAAGGGCATCCAGCTGATCGACGTCCGCACGCCCGGCGAGTACGCGCGCGGCACGGTGGACGGAGCGATCAACATCCCCGTCGACGAGCTGCGGGATCGGCTGGGGGAGGTCGCGGACGACGTGATCGTCCACTGCCAGGTCGGTCTGCGCGGCTATCTGGCCGCCCGCACACTCACACAGGCCGGACACAGGGTGCGCAATCTGGACGGCGGCTACCGCACTTGGGCGCGGATCTGAACCCGACAGGACAGCCGAAGGTGTATGGGACTGTACGAACTCGGTGGTCCACGCCCGTTTTGGCGTAGTCAGACGGTTCACTAGGGTTCAGCAGGCACGACACCAGGGCTAGGGGGGCGCTGGTTCCGACCGCCCGGTGATGGAGGGGACTCACGATCATGGCGGTGATCGCGGGTCATCACGTCCGGGCGGCGAACGCTTCCGTCCGGGGGCGTGCCTGCTCCTACGACTGTCCGCGTCGGCCTGGAGAGGGACCGGCCACACCCTCGACAGGAGCCCCGTGCGATACCGGCCAACCCGTTCCGAACTGGTCCAGTTGGTCAATCAGGCGCGGCTGGACCGGCACGTGTCGATCCGCTCGGCCGCACGGATCGCCGGTGTGCCGCCCGCGACCGTCCAGGGTTGGCTGGCCGGTCGCCACTTCCCCACGCCCGCGCTGCGCCCCAAGTTCCTGCGCCTCGTCGAGGCCTTCGAACTCACCTATCTGCTGCATCCAGCACTGTGGCTGGATGATCTGCCGCCGTCCCGGATTCCCGATTAGGCCTGTGCATCCGGCCCGGCGCTGAGACAATCCAGCTATGCCGGTCCCAGCGAGTCGCCAGGACTTCGCGGCGCTGCTGAACGATGCCAGGCGCCGCGATCATCTCTCGATCCGTGCGGTCGCGAAGATCGCGGACGTGCCGCCGACGACGGCGCAGGGGTGGCTGAACGGCAAGCACTTCCCCACGCCGGCGCTGCGGGGCAACTACCTGAAGCTGGTCGAGCACCTCGATCTCGTCCACGCCGTTCCGCGCGACCTGTGGGACGAGAGCTGGGACGCGCTGGAGCCGGCGCTGCGTAGCGGCCATTCGCCGTACCTCGGCCTGCGGCCCTTCCGGGTCGCGGACCAGGAGCTGTTCTTCGGCCGCTCCAGCCAGAGCGCCCGGCTCGCGGCCGCGGTGCGCGACCTCGCCGAGCGTGAGGGCCACGGCATCCTCGCGCTGGTCGGGTCCTCGGGCAGCGGCAAGTCGTCCCTGCTCGCCGCCGGCCTGCTCGGCCGGGAGGTGACGAGCGGCGCGCTGACCGGCTGGACCGGCACCGAGCTGCCGGTGATCCGGTTGCTGGCGACGCCGGATGTCGTCCTCGCCGGTGACCCCGGGCGGCGACTGGTCGTCGTGGACCAGCTGGAGGACGCCCTGGCCCTGCCGCCCCTGCCCCGCCGGCAGTTCCTCGACGCGCTCGCCGGACTGGCCGAGCAGGCCGTCGTGGTCGTCGGCATCCGCTCGGACGCCTTCGACAGCGCGAGTTCGGAGGCCGTGCTGGAACCGGCGATGTCGCAGCCGATCCTGCTGTCGTCGATGACGCTGGAGGAGTTCCGCGAGGTGATCGTGCGGCCCGCGGAGTCGATCGGCATGACCGTGGACGAGGACCTGGTGCGGATCCTGCTGGAGGAGCTCGCGCCCGCCTCCGGTGACCGGATCGCGCCCGGTGCGCTGCCGTTGCTGTCGAACGCGCTGCTGCTGATCTGGGCCGTGGGCAACGGCCGCCGGCTCACCCTGGCCGACTACCAGGCGGCCGGGGGCATCGCGAGCGCGGTCGAGCGGCTGGCGGAGCAGGTGTACCTCTCGCTCGACCCGGCCGAGAAGGCGGCGGCCGAGCGGATGTTCCTGCGCCTGGTCCGGGTGGCGGGGGACGAGCTGGTGCGCGAGACTCTGCCGCTGGCCGACGTGGACGGGACCACCCGTCCGGCGATGGAGGCGTTCGTCGCCGCGCGGATGCTGACCACCGTCGACGACGAGGTGCGGATCAGCCACCAGGCACTGCTCAGCCACTGGGCGCGGCTCAACGACTGGCTCGCCGAGCACAGGGACGACCTCGCGGTGATGGAGAAGCTGCGCAGTGCCGCAGAGGTGTGGCTGGTGTCGGAGCGCGACCCCGAGGCACTGATCCCCGTCCGGCGTCTGGGGGTGTTCGGCCCGTGGCTGGAGCGGGCCACCCGCAAACGGCTGCTGACCGATGCGGAGCGGGAGTTCATCGCCGCCGCCGAGGACCACTTCGCGCACGAGTGCGATGTCGTCCAGGCCCGCCAGAAGCAGCTGCTCCGCTGGCGGATCGCCACCGCCCTGCTCGCCCTCGTCGTAGTGGCCCTCACGATCGCCCTGCTCGTCCGCTGAAGTGGTGGGAGAGACAAGCGGCTTCGTCAGGCTCAGCCAACATTGCGGTCCGGGCCCCCCATCATCATCCCGGCCCCCATCGTCATCCCGGCGGACGCCGGGATCCCCGCACCGGTCTGGCGAGTTTGCTGTCGGGGATCCCGGGTCGAGCCCGGGATGACGGTGTTCTCGACGTCAGGTCGTCCCGGCGGACGCCGGGTTCTCTGTTCTCCACGTCAGGTCATCCCGGCGGACGCCGGGATCTCTGTGCCGGTTTGGCGAGTCGGTGTCGGGGATCCCGGGTCGAGCCCGGGATGACGATGGGGCCAGGATGACGCGAGCCACGGGCCGGGCGACGAAGGCTTCGTCAGCCGGCGGCGATCGTCACCGGCTCGGAGCTGACCTTGGTCGAGGTGTAGCCGGAGCGGGTGGCGGTGACCTGTACCAGGACGTCCACGCCGGACAGCGACGCCGGCACGGTGAAGGCCGGCTTCGTCGCACCCTTGACCGCGCGACCGGCGGCGTACCACTGGTAGCGGAGGGTCGCCGTCGGCTGCCAGGTCCCGGGGTCGGCGGCGAGGGTGCCGCCGACGACCGCGTCCCCGGCGATCGTGGGCGCGGGAGCCGTGGCGAACGTCCCTCGCGCCACCTTGACGGACGCGGACGCGGCCGACGCCGTGTAGAAGCCTGCGCGGCGCCCGGTCACGGTCGCGGTGAGCTTCTTCCCGGTGTCGGCGGACGTCGGCGTGTAGCTGGTCAGTCCGACTCCGCTGGCGCCCTTGATGGCCTTGCCGTTGCGCTTCCAGGTGACGGTCAGGGTGTCCGGGACTGCCGCCCACTCGCCGGGCTCGACGGTGACCGGCTGCCCGGTGGCGACCGGCCCGGTGAACGTCGGCTTCGGGACCGTGGTGAACCGGGCCTTCACGACGTCGTTGGTCACGGCGGACACCCGTACCGCGGGTCCGCTGGCCGTGGTTGCGGTCACCCGCACCCGGATCGGTTTGCCGACCTGGGCCGCGGTCACCTCGAAGGTGGCGGCGGTGGCGCCGGGGATGTTCGCTGAGCCGGCGATCCACTGGTAGCCGACGTCGGCCCCGTCCGGGACCCAGGTTCCCGCGACAGCGGTCAGCGTCCGGCCGACCTGCGGGCTGCCGCCGATGCCGGGCACCGTCCACGGCGCCGGCAGGAAGCTGGCCGGCACGTCGGTGTGCTGGTAGGGCCAGGCCAGCTTCCCGTTCCTCGCGATGGTGGGCAGGCAGGCGTGCGCGCCGCCCACGCCGCACTTCGAGTTCAGCGGCTCGGTGACCGGCACGCCGGTCCACCACGAGGTCTGCTTCATGGCGCCGTCCCAGGACAGCGAGATGTGCACGTGGTTCTTGTGGTTGGCGGTGTAGGAGCCGCGGCTGGGCATCTTCCGCCAGCCCAGCTCGGGGTAGTACAGCGACCAGATGCGCTGGTTCCAGATGATGTACATCACGCCCAGCCGGTAGGCGACCTCGCCGTTGTTGGCGGTGAGCCAGGCCAGTGCCCTGTCCACGCTCTTGCGGTGCGACGCGTACTTCACGTCCCTGCGCCAGTCGAGTGCCCGGCCCTCCTTGTGCTCGGAGGTGGTGCCGACGCCGCAGCTGCGGGAGATGCCGGACGAGGAGCCGCCCCAGGTGGCGATCAGCAGCTTCAACAGTGCCGTCGTGCCCGGCTTGGCGGACGGCGAGCACGTCCGCTGCGGCATGTAGCCCAGGTGGGCGTCGATGGTGTCGCTCGCCAGGGACGCCGGCGGCGGCGGGGTCTTGGCCCCCGTGGCGGGAGCGGGCGCCGCCCAGAGCAGGGCGACGGCGACGATCGTCGCGACGGTGCTGGCCAGTCGTCCGCGCATGGCGCACTCCTTGTGGAGGGGATGCGGCAGGTTAGCCCAGTTCCGGCGGCCTCCGGCGATCGTCCCGCCGCCGTGCGGTCAGGGTACGGGGGAGGCGCTTGCCGGGACGCCCAGGTAGCGAGCGAGTGCGTGGTCGAGTCGCGCCATGGAATCGCGGGTCAGGACGTCCACCGGCTCACCGATGTAGTCCGTGTCGATGCTGCGGATCTGGTCGATGAGCAGCCTGGTCGTCCGGCCGGCGATCTCCATCTGGGGACGGAAGACGGCGGGTCCTGCGCTGGTGGAGGTCGGGACGACGGTGGCAACGGACAGTGGCAGGTCCGAGGGGGAGATGACGACGCCGAGTCGACGGCCTCGTTGCTCGTGGCCTCGCGTCTGGCCCAGGTCGATCTGATACACGACGCCGCGGATCACCAGGACTCCGGTTCGGTGTGCAGGTCCTCGTCGTGGAGTGCCCTGGCGTCGGTGTGGGCCTGCTCGAGCCACTGGTCGTAGTCGAGAAGCCGCAACGCTCGCCGCAGGACGTCGCTGGTGGTCTCGCCATCGCGGACGCTCTTCGCCAGGATGCGTTCGTCCTCCGGGGTGGGACGGAATCCGATCACATGTGCCATGTCCGGCAGTCTACCCAGGTGTTCAACACTTGTTGTACGGATGGCCGCGTCCTCGATTCGCCGCCGGCCGACCCCGGACGGTAGTCTTGGCCGACGGTCGTCCATACGGCGACCATTGCTACGCCCTCCTGCCATGGGAAGCGCCCATGGCCGCTCGAGACCAGAGGAGGTGGAGTTCGCGTATGCGCAAGTACGAGATCGTCGTGATCATCGATCCCGACGTCGACGACCGCCAGGTGCAGGGACTGCTGGACAAGCCACTCGCCGGACTGACCAAGGCCGGCGGCACCGTTGACGGCCAGGACGTCTGGGGCCGTCGGCGCCTCGCCTACGACATCAACAAGAAGTCGGAAGGCATCTACGTCGTCCTGAACGTGTCCGCCGAGCCGGCCGTCGTCAAGGAACTGGACCGCCAGTTCACCCTGAACGAGCAGATCATGCGGACCAAGGTGATCCGCCCCGATCTGCACTGATCGCCGGTACCCCTCGCGCAGTGTCAGGGGCACCTGACAGTCTGTGGGGGACCAACAAGCTACGTCCGATCGAAAGACAACCACCATGGCTGGCGAAACCATCATCACCCTGGTCGGCAACCTGACCGCCGACCCGGAACTGCGCTTCACCCCCTCGGGGGCACCAGTGGCCAACTTCACCGTCGCCTCGACGCCACGCACCTTCGACCGCGCCAGCGGCGAGTGGAAGGACGGCGACGCCATGTTCCTCAACTGCGCGGTCTGGCGCCAGGCGGCCGAGAACGTGGCCGAGTCCCTCACCAAGGGGATGCGGGTCATCGTCCAGGGCCGGCTGCGCTCGCGCAGCTACGAGACCCGGGAAGGTGAGAAGCGCACCGTCTTCGAGGTGGACGTCGAGGAGATCGGTCCCGCGCTGAAGTACGCGACCGCGAAGGTCACCCGTTCCTCGGGTGGCGGCGGTTCGTACTCCGGCGGCGGCTCGTCCGGCGGCTCCGGCGGTGGCTGGGGCAACCAGGGCAGCCAGCCCGATCGGTCCGCCGGTGCCGACCCCTGGGCGTCCGCCCAGAGCGAGGAACCCCCGTTCTGATCCACCCACGTCCCCTGAGCCTGTCGAAGGGCCGGGGAAACCCGTCCATCCACGTCATTCCGGCACCAGCCGGGCATCTCTGAAGGAGAGCACCACAATGGCCCAACAGCGCAAGCCGCTGAAATCGAAGAAGATCGCCCCTGCGAAGAGCATTCGCATCGGCCACATCGACTACAAGGACACCGCCACGCTGCGGAAGTTCATCTCCGAGCGGGGCAAGATCCGCGCTCGTCGCGTGACCGGACTGTCGGTGCAGGAGCAGCGCAAGGTCGCCATCGCGGTGAAGAACGCCCGCGAACTGGCGCTGCTGCCCTACGCCTCGACCGCTCGCTGAGCAGGGGGTAGACGAGATGAAGTTGATCCTGACCGCTCCGATCGAGCACTTGGGCGTCCCCGGTGACGTCGTCGAGGTGAAGGACGGCTACGGCCGCAACTACCTGCTGCCGCGCAGCTTCGCGATCAAGTGGACCCGCGGTGCGGAGAAGCAGATCGAGGGCATCAAGCGGGCGCGCGACGCCCGCGAGATCCGCGGTGTCGAGCACGCCGTCCAGGTGCGTGAGCAGCTGGAGGCCCTGCAGGTCGTGCTGCCGGCCCGTGCCGGCGAGTCCGGCAAGCTGTTCGGCGCGGTGACCCCGGCCGACCTCGCCCTCGCGGTGAAGAAGGCCGGAGGGCCGGCCATCGACAAGCGCTCGGTGGAGATCACCAAGCCGATCAAGGCCGTGGGCACCCACACCGTCGGCATCAAGCTGACCTCGGGCGTCGTGGCCCACATCCAGGTGGCTGTCACCGCAGCCTGAGTCCTGACGCAAGCGCCGGTCGTCCACTCGGACGGCCGGCGCTTTCGCGTCCCCGCCCGCAGCCCCCTTCGCCGAACGCCTCCGTTTCGGTCAAACGCCACAGCGTGGGCAGGGGCGTCTGACCGAAACGGAGGCGTTCGATGCTGAGGGGTGGCGGTCGATGGAGGGGACGGGGGTGTCGCCTAGGCTGGACGAGTGACCGAACCCACCCCGCCGAGCCGCTGGACAGCGTTCCGGCGCAGGCTCGCCGGACGGTTCGGACGCCGGGAGACCGGATCCCGGGTGAATCCGGTCGCCGTGGTCTCGGTGATCCTGGCCGTGGCGTTGGTGGTGGGCCTGGCGCTCTGGATCAACGCGCTCACCGTGCCCGTGCACCGCGAGGGACGGCCGACAGCGTCCGTCTCGCCGCTGCCCGAGCGGACCACGCTCACGCCGACACCGACGCCGACCGCAACGGGGACGCCGACCGGATCCCCCGAGCCCACCGAGGTGGGCCCGACACCAACGGCCAGCAGTCCGTCCATGAAGTCGTCGGGGACGTTCGACACCGCCGGGGTGAAGGTGGCGGCCGCGGGTTCGTCCGGCACGCTGCGCCGGTACGGCCTGCGCGTGGAGACCTCGTCCGGGCTGAACGCCGACAAGGTCGGACGCCAGGTCGCCGGCGTCCTCAACGACCCGCGCAGCTGGGCCGGCAGCGGCAACGTCCGCTTCGCCCTCGTCGCCGACCCCGACAAGGCCGACTTCATGATCACCCTGGCCTCGCCCGCGACGGCCAAGAAGTCCTGCAAGCCCGAACCGAACTCGTGCATCAGCAAGGGCGACGTGGTGGTCGACGCCGCAGCCTGGCGCGGCGATGCCGCGGACTTCCCCAGCCAGTCCGCCTGGCAGGCCTACCTGGTGAACCACGCGGTCGGCCACCTGCTCGGCGAGCGCCACCAGGACTGCCAGAAGAAGGGCAGACCGGCGCCGGTGATGATGCCGCAGGGCTCCGGCCTGGGTGGCTGCACGGCGAACCCCTGGCCGTTCCCCTGAGCCCGCACCGCCGCCCGTCTCCCCCCGGGACCATCGCTCGTCGAGACGCGCTGTGCCGGGCTCGACTTCTCTGGTCGCGGGCGTCTCGACAGGCTCGACGAACGGTTTGGGGTTGGCCGTCCGCTGTTCGACGGGTGGTTTCGGGGGTTGGCCGTCCGCTGTTCGACGGGTGGTTTCGGGGGTTGGCCGTCCACCGCTCGACGGGTGGTTTGGGGTCGGCCGTCCGCTGTTCGACGGGCGGTTGGGGCTACCGGCGTCGAGACGTCAGTGTGACGACGGGAGCGCCGCGACCGCCAACGCCGAGGACGGCAGGGCGGCCTCGGGGCCGGGCTCTCCGCCGAGGGCGCCGGCGAGCAACTCCCGCGCCCGCGCGAGATGCTCGTCCAGCATCGCCGCGGCGCCGGACGCGTCCCCGGCCCCGATCAGCTCCATGATCCGGGCGTGCTCGGCGACGATGATCTCCGGGCTCAGTCGCTGGCTGCCCTGCAACTGGGCCATGCAGAGCTTCACCTCGAAGGCGAGCGACTCGTACACCGAACTGGTGCGCTTGCTGCCGAGGGAGTCGATCAGCGCGGTGTGGAAGCGCATGTCCGGGTCGACGATGTCGTAGCTGCCCTGCCGCCACAGCGCGTCGATCTCGGCGTTGGCGACGCGTGCCTCGAGCGGTACCTCGCGACGCTCGGCCAGGCGGCGCAGCACCTCCGACTCGAGGTACGCGCGCGTGCGGTAGATGTCGCGGACGTCGGCGGGGCCGAGCTTCACCACCCTCGCGGTCTTGTGGTTCTTGCGGACCAGCACCTTGTCGGCCACGAGGCGCTCGATCGCAGCCTTCGCCGTGGCCCGGGCGACGTCGTAGCGGGCAGCCACCTCAGCCTCGGTCAGCGGGCTGTTCGGCGCCAGATCGCGGGCGAGCACCTGGTTCTTCAGGTCGCCGACGACGGCGTCGATCACCGACGTCACCACGATGTTGCGGACCAATCCCCACCCCAGAAGCTCTACCCGACCCGGTCTGTCCATCGTAGTCCGCCGGCAGGTCGCCGAGCGCGGGACCGGGTCACCGTCCCAACAAAGTGGCCCGAATTGCTTGCCTATCCAGTCTACTTGTCGGACAATCCTACCTGTCGGTCAATCTCAGTGAGGAGATCCACCATCGTGTTCACCCAGCCGCTGGCCCCCATCGCCGGCAATCTCGCCCTCTCGGCGCTGCTCGCCGCGCTGCCGCTGATCCTCCTGTTCGTCCTGCTCGGCGTCTTCAAGGTGAAGGCCTGGCTGGCCGCCCTGATCGGGCTGGCCGCGTCGGTCCTGGTGGCCATCGTTGGCTGGGGGATGCCCGCCATGATGGCGATGAGCGCCACCGCCGAGGGCGCGTTCTACGGCGCCTTCCCGATCATGTGGATCCTGCTGAACGCCATCTGGGTCTACCAGCTCTCGGTGATCACCGGCTGGTTCGAGTCACTGGGCCAACTGATCCGCTCGGTGTCCGACGACCAGCGCATCCTGGCCATCCTGATCGCCTTCTGCTTCGGCGCGCTGATGGAGGCGCTGGCAGGTTTCGGAGCCCCGGTCGCGATCTCCGCCGCGATGCTGATGGCCGCCGGCATGAAGCCGATCAAGTCCGCGATCGTGTCGCTGCTGGCCAACACGGCGCCGGTGGCCTTCGGCGCGATGGGTGCCCCGATCATCACCCTCTCCGGTGCGGTCAGCTCCACCCATCCCGAACTGACCACCCACGTCCTGTCGCAGATGGCCGGCCGCCAGACGCCGTTCGTCGCCGCGATCGTCCCGCTGGTGCTCGTCCTGCTGGTGGACGGGTGGCGCGGCGTCCGCCAGACCTGGCCGGTAGCCATCGTCGCCGGCGTGACCTTCGGCATCGGCCAGTTCGTGACCTCCAACTACATCACCGTCGAGATCACCGATGTGGTCGCCTCCCTGCTGACCATCGCCGTGGTGCTGGTGATGCTCCGGTTCTGGAAGCCGGCCAACCCGCTGCCGCTCGACCACGCCGTCGTCCCCGACGAGGAGGCCGAGGCGCTGAAGTCCGGCAAGCTCGCCCACTACCCCGAGATCACCGCGACCGGCGCCCGGCGGATCTGGGGCGCGGTCGCGCCCTACGCGATCATCATCGTGGTCTTCTCGATCAGCCAGATCCCGGCGGTGAAGACGTGGCTGCTGGGCGTCGGCCAGGTCAAGTTCCCCTGGCCGGGCCTGAACGCTCCCGGCGCGGACGGCAAGCTGGCCTCGACCATCCTCAACGCGGGCGGCAAGCCGGTCTCGACGATCTTCACCTTCGACCACCTGCGTGCCACGGGCACCCTGCTGCTGCTCTCGGGCATCATCACGGCCTTCGTGTACAGGGTGCGGGCGAAGGACGCCGTGCAGGCCTACCTGACCACCCTCAAGCAGCTGAAGTTCACGATCGTCACCGTGCTGAGCGTGCTCGCCCTCGCCTACGTGATGAACCTGTCCGGCCAGACCGCCAGCCTGGGCAGCGCCCTGGCCGCCGTCGGGTCGGCGTTCGCCCTGATGTCCCCGCTGATCGGCTGGATCGGGGTGGCGATCACCGGGTCGGACACCTCGTCGAACGCCCTGTTCGGCCTGCTGCAGGTGACCGCGGCCGAGCAGGCCGGCCTCAACCCGATCCTGATGGCCTCGGCGAACTCCTCCGGTGGGGTGATGGGCAAGATGATCTCGCCGCAGAACCTGGCCGTCGCCGCTGCCGCGGTGGGGCTGATCAACCGGGAGGGCGACATCTTCCGGAAGGTCGTGCTGTGGAGCCTGGGCCTGCTCGCCTACTTCACGGTCCTGGTCGCCCTGCAGGCCGGCCCGTTGTCCTGGATGGTGCCCACGCCGTGACCGCGATGCTCTCCGAGGCGGACCTGACCGCTCTGTTGACCGGCTGTGTTGCGGACCCCGCCCAGGTCCGCACCGCGGAGCTGGATCGACGCGCCCTTGCTCACGACGCGTCGCACTTCCTGCTCCTGCCGAGCGCGATCGTGGCGCCCCGGAACGCCGAGGAGGTGGCCCGGCTGCTCCGGGCCACCTCCGCGGCGGGCGTGAACCTCACCTTCCGCTCCGGTGGCACCAGCCTGTCCGGCCAGGCGGGGACGGACGGGGTGCTGGCCGACGTGCGCCGGCACTTCGGTGGGGTGGAGGTCCTCGACGACGGGCTGCGGGTCCGCGTGCAGCCGGGCGTGACGGTGAAGCTGCTGAACGCCCACCTGGTCCGGTACGGACGCAAGTTCGGCCCCGACCCGGCGAGCGAGGCCGCCTGCACCATCGGTGGCGTGGTGGCCAACAACTCCTCCGGCATGGCCTGCGGCACGGTGGAGAACAGCTACCGGACGCTGGAGTCGGTGGTCGCCGTGCTGCCGTCCGGCACCGTGATCGACACCGGCGCGGCGGACGCGGACGAGAAGCTCCGCGCGCTGGAGCCGGCGCTGTACGAGGGCCTGCTGACGCTGCGCCGGCGCGTTCTGGACAACCCCGCCTCGGTGGCGAAGATCACCCAGCAGTTCTCGATGAAGAACACCATGGGCTACGGCCTCAACGCCCTGGTCGACTTCGCGACCGTGCCCGAGATCCTCACGCACCTGATCGTGGGCAGCGAGGGCACGCTGGCCTTCGTCGCGTCCGCCACGTTCCGGACGATCCCGCTGCGCACGCAGACCTCGTCCGCGCTGCTGGTGTTCGACGACCTGTACGCGGCCAATGCCTCGCTGCCGGCGCTGGTGGCCACCGGTGCCGCGACGCTGGAGCTGATGGACGCCACCTCGCTGCGCGTCGGGCAGGCGTTCCCGGACACCCCCGAGATGATCAAGCAGCTCCAGGTCGACGCCCACGCCGCGCTGCTGCTGGAGTACCAGGCGACGACCCGCGAGGAGCTGGAGTACCTGGCTGCGTCCGCCCGTCCGGCGCTGGACGACCTGCCCCTTCGACAGGCTCAGGGAGCGGTGGGTGGAGCTCAGGGAGCGATGGGTGGGGTGGTGCTCACCGAGGACGCAGCCGTCCGCGGCAAGCTGTGGAAGTTGCGCAAGGGTCTCTACACCTCGGTCGCGGGCGCCCGGAAGTCGGGCACGACCGCGCTGCTGGAGGACGTGGTGGTGCCGGTGGCGAAGCTGGCCGACACCTGCGCGGAACTCGCCGTGCTGTTCGACCGCTACGCCTACCGCGACTCGGTGATCTTCGGCCACGCCAAGGACGGCAACATCCATTTCATGCTGACCGACCGCTTCGAGTCCGACGAGCAGATGGCCCGCTACACCGGCTTCACCGAGGACATGGTCGACCTGATCCTCGCCAACGACGGCTCACTGAAGGCCGAGCACGGCACCGGACGGGTGATGTCGCCCTACGTCCGCCGGCAGTACGGGGACGAGCTGTACGACGTGATGGTCCGGATCAAGCGGCTGTTCGACCCCACCGGCTTGCTCAACGCCGGGACGATCATCACCGACGACCCCGACCTGCACCTCAGGCACATCAAGCTGCCGCCGACGATCGAACCCGAGGTCGACCGGTGCGTGGAGTGCGGCTACTGCGAGCCCGTGTGCCCCTCGCGCGAGCTGACGCTCACCCCGCGGCAGCGGATCGTGCTGCGCCGCGAGATCCGCAACGCCGAACTCGCCGGCGACACCGCCACCGTCGAGCGGCTGGAGAAGGCCTACGCGTACCACGGCGTGCACACCTGCGCGGTGGACGGCATGTGCGGGACGGCCTGCCCCGTCCTGATCAACACCGGGCTGCTGGTGAAGAAGCTGCGCCGCGAGAACCTGCCCAGGGCCAAGGACGTGGCCTGGACGACCCTCGCCAAGCACTGGAAGGGCACGACCGCGACCTTCTCCACCGTGCTGGGCATCACCGAATCGCTGCCCGGGCCGCTGGAGGCCGGCCTGATCGGGGTGAACAAGGTCGGCCGGGGGGTGCTCGGCAACGACAACATCCCGCTGTGGTCGAACGAGCTGCCGGGAGGCGGTCCGCCGCGGCGGCGCCCCGCCACGGTCTCGACCGGCTCGACCATCGCCCCGACGGTGGACGCGGTGTATCTGCCGGCGTGCGTGAACGTGATGTTCGGCCCGCTGGAGGGGCCCGGGGTGCAGGTGAGCTTCGAAGCCCTGTGCGCGAAAGCCGGCATCACCCTGCGGGTACCCGAGGAGATCGAGTCGCTGTGCTGCGGCACGCCGTGGTCGAGCAAGGGCATCCCGGACGGCTACGCGGCCATGCGGGACAGGGTGCTGCCGGTGATCCGGGAGGCGACGGACAACGGCCGGCTGCCGGTGGTCTGCGACGCGTCGAGCTGTACGGAGGGCTTCGCGCACATGCTGGAGACCGACCCCGACCTGCACGTCGAGGTGATCGACGCGGTGGCGTTCGTGGCGAAGCACGTACTGCCGGTGCTGGGCGAGTACCGCAAGCTGGACTCGCTGACGATCCATCCGACCTGCTCCTCGACCCAGCTGGGCCTCAACCCCGACCTGGTGACGGTGTCCGAGGCGGTGGCCGACACGGTGAACGTGCCGGTGGACTGGGGCTGCTGCGCCTTCGCCGGCGATCGCGGCATGCTGCATCCCGAGCTGACCGCGGCCGCCACCCGTCCGGAGGCCGCCGAGGTCGCCCGGCTGGACGCGGCGGCGCACGCCAGCTGCAACCGCACCTGCGAGCTGGGCATGACCCGGGCCACCGGCAAGCCCTACCGCCACGTCCTGGAACTCCTCGCCGAGCAGGTCCTCGTCGGCGACCGCTGAGCGGTCACCGGGGCCGGTCGGGCGCCCTTTGTGACGTCCGCTCGTTCCTCGCGGCCTCCTCAGGGACCGTTTGTGGAGGCTGCCCAGGCCGATGAACAGAAAGGGGACGGGTTCTTTACCGTTCACCCGGCCCGGGCCACCCCTGCGATGGCTGCGGGTGGGGGCGGACCGAGTGAGGAACCGTCCCCACCGTTCGCCGGGTCCTCGTCAGGGTGCGTCGCGGTCAGGCCACGAGCGACTCCTCGGCCGCCTGCCTGGCGAGATCGAACGCACCCCAGAGGGCGCTGTCGGCGCCGTGTGTCGCGTGGTCGATGCGCACTCTGCTCATTGCCTTCTCGGCTACTGCTTCGATGAGCGGGGTCCAGAACGCCGGGCCGGCCAGGGAGACCCCGCCGCCGACAACGATGAGATCCGGATCGATGAGGGCGGCAGTGCTGGCGAGGGCGTCCCCCACGAGTCGTCCGGCGTCGAAAAGGACCCTGCCTGCGACCGGGTCGCCCTGACGGGCTGCCTCAGCGACGTCCCGGGCCGTGATGTCGCATTGGGGCTCCACCGCGCCGAGCCACTCGGCCGCGGTGCGTCGGGCGATCGCGAGTCCGGAGGCGTTCGCCTCCAGGTGCCCGGTGCGTCCGCAGGAGCAGAGGCCGGTGTCGCTGACGACCATGTGCCCGATCTCGCCGCTCAGGCCGTGTGAGCCGTGGTACGGCACACCGTCGAGAAGGATGGCGCCGCCGATCCCGGTGCTGACCGTGACGTACACCAGAACCGGCCAGGATTCGCCCGCCCTGGCGCGAATGGTGTGTTCTCCGATCGCGCCGGCTACCGCATCGTTGGCCCCGCGGACGGGTGCCTGGAACTCACGCTCCAGTCGGGCGAAGAGGTCGGTGTCCTCCCAACCGGGCACGTGCAGGGAGCGGACGTTGCGTCCGACAACGTGCCCGCCGAAACTCACGCCGACTGCTTCGGGTCGGCGATCAGTGAGCAGCCGACGCGCCTCGTGCAGGAGGCGGGCCAGCGTGTCCGGCCCGGTCCGCTCGGTCGCGAAGGTGGTCCGTTGTGCACGTGCGCTCGTGCCGTCGGCAACGGCGAGGGCGGTCTTGGTGCCGCCGATATCGAGCGCGAGGAAAGGGGCGTCGGTCACGCGGTCACGGTCTCGGTCGCGATCCGGTCACGCAGACTGACCGCAAGTGCGTGATTGAAGATGACGTGCAGGTCCTCGATCTGCTCCATGACCTCCGTCGGAGCGACGAGCGCATAGTCCGACAGCTCGAGCATCTCGGCCGCGGACTCACGGCTTCCGGTCAGTCCCACCGTGGTGGCACCAACCATCCGCGCGTACCGGAGCGCACGGATGACGTTCGGGCTCGCACCCGATCCCGACACCGCGAGCACCACGTCCGCCGGCGTCAGGAGGATCTTGAGCTGCTCGACGAACGTGTCGCCGTAGTCGATGTCGTTGCCCAGGGCGGTGAGCAGTGCGGAGTTGTCGGCGAGCCCGATGACACGCAGCCGGCGGGCTGCGGGCGCGTCGGGTCCGGTGCCGAGGTCGGGCGCGGTGTTCTTCGCCAGGTCGCAGGCCATGTGGGACGCGAGCGAGGCGCTGCCGCCGTTGCCGAGGGTGTACACGGTGCCACCCCGGCGCCACACGTCCATGAAGAGCCCGGCGACATCGTCGAGCTGCGGTCTCCGGATGTCGCCGATCGCCGCAGACAGTTGCTCAAGGTATTGGTCGATGGTCGCGAGGTTCATGGCGCCCTTAGCTAGTTTATGTTCTCTACACTGACAAAAACAATGTAGGGTGAGCGGCAAGATCAAGTCAACTGGAAGGAGCAGCCGTGGTCGTCATGGACGGGAGTTCTCGTGGCGAGGGGGCCCCGTGGTGGCAGGACGCGGTGATCTACCACATCTACCCGCGGAGCTTCCGCGACACCGACGGCGACGGTGTGGGCGACCTGCCGGGCGTGATCGCGGGGCTGGACTACCTGCGGTGGCTGGGGGTGGACGCGATCTGGCTGTCGCCCTTCTATCGCTCGCCGGGCATCGACTTCGGCTACGACGTCGCAGGCCACACCGAGGTCGACCCCGCGCTCGGCACGCTTACGGATGTGGATCGGCTCGTCGCGCAGGCGCACGAGCGGGGCATCCGGGTGCTGCTCGACTTCGTCTCGTCCAACACGTCCGTGCAACACCCGTGGTTCGTGGAGTCGCGCGGTTCGCGCGCCTCCGCCAAGCGCGACTGGTACATCTGGCGCGACCCGGGGCCACGCGGGTACCCGAACAACTGGGTGGCTGTCTTCGGCGGACCGGCGTGGACGTGGGACGAGCGCACCTCGCAGTACTACCTGCACAGCTTCCTGCCGGAGATCCCCGACCTCAACTGGCGCAACCCTGAGGTCGAGGCCGCGATGTTCGACGTGCTGCGGTTCTGGCTCGATCGCGGCGTGGACGGCTTCCGGATCGACGCCGCGGAGCACCCGCTCAAGGACTCCCACTTGAGGGACGACCCACCCGCGCCGCCCAAGACCGGAGACCCGGCGAAGAACCTCGGCGAGTACGACTCGCTCCTGCACGTCCACGACCGGGGCCACCCGGACATCCACGGCCTGTACCGGCGCGTCCGCACGCTCCTCGACGAGCACGTGCCGGGCCGTCCCGCGGTGGCGATCGCCGAGGTGGTGCCCGAACCGGGCCGCGGCTACGCGCACTGGGCGAGCTTCTACGGCGAGCACCTCGACGAGATCCAGCTGCCCCTCAACCTGACGCTGCCGTCGTTGCCGTGGTCGGCGGCGGCGTACCGGCGCTCGCTCACCGACGTGGGTGCCGCGATCCCTCCGGGCGGATGGCCCAGCCTCGTGCTGGGCAGCCACGACGAGCCGCGCGTCGCCAGCCGCTACGACCGCGGTCGCGCTCTCGCCCTGGCGTTTCTGCTGCTCGGCGGACGGGGAACGCCAGTGCTCTACTACGGCGACGAGCTCGCGTTGCCGAGTCCGCCCGTCCCCATGGGTGAGGAACGCGACCCCTGGGGACGCCGCAACCCCGCGTTCAACCGCGACCTCGGCCGCACCCCCATGCCGTGGACCACGGACGATCGGTGGGCGGGCTTCACCACAGGCCCCCAACCCTGGCTGCCGATGGCAGTCGAATCGACGTCGCTGAGCGTGCAGGACCAGCGCGAGGATCCCCACTCGGCGCTGTCCGTCACCAGACGGCTGCTGCACACCCGCCGCCGGCGGGTGTCGCTGCGACGGGGGACGCTTGAGTGGCTCGACGCCGGCGATGACGTGCTCGCCTTCCGGCGCCGGTGGGAGTCCGAGGTGACCGACATCTTCATCAACTTCGCCGATGAGGCCATCGACCTCGACGCGTCAGCCGAACTCATCGCCGGATCGTCGGCCGACGTCCTCCTGTCGTCCGGGCGCTTGACGCTGCCCGGGCACGGCGCGGCGATGATCGGGAGCTAGAGATAGGCCAGCGGGTCGGCCAGCAAGGGCTCGAGCGCGATCTCCGTGGCCCCGAGCACCGGAGCATCCTTGCCGAGTTCGGCGGCGACGATCGGCAGGTCGCGGGCCTCCGGGGAGAATCCGCGTTGCTGCAGTGCTCTGCGGACCGGCAACGGGCACACGCGGTGCAGCTCGGATAGGTAGTAGCCGAGGACGATGCGGTCGGGACCGAGAACCTGGACCAGGTTGGCCAGGCCGGTGCCCAGGGCGGTGGCGACCTTCTCCACCGCAGCGTAAGCGGCCGGGTCGCCGACCGCGGCCTGCTCGAGGACGCGGCTGATCTCGTCCTCGAGACCGGTGTTCGACGACGGCTCCCGCCCGGCCGCCCTCAGGAGTGCACGCTGGTCCACCTCGGTCTCCCAGCAACCGATCGCTCCGCAGCCGCAGCGGATTCCGTCCGGAGCAACGACCATGTGGCCGACCTCGCCGGAGTAGCCGCCGCTGGCGGACAGCAGCGTTCCGTTCCAGACCAGACCGGCCCCCACGCCGACATCGCTGTGCAGGTAGAGCAGGCGCCGGCTACCGCGGCCGGCTCCTCTGCGGTACTCGGCGACCGCGCCGAGATCCGCGTCGTTGGCGACGACGACGTGCTGGATGACGGAGCGGGTTCGCGCGGCGCCGGCGCCGAGGGCCTCGCGCAGCCGGTCCCCGAGAGCGACGTCGTGCCACCCGATGCTCGGCGCGACATTCACGTGGCCGTCCGGCGAGCGCACGATGCCCCAGACGGCGACGCCGACCGCCTCGTACCGGGCCCCCGCGCGCTTTCGCCGCCGCCCGGCGGCGCCCAGTTCGTCCGCCAGGCGGGCGACGCCAGCGTCGACGCCGCCCGGCTCGTGTCCCCACTCCTGCCGCGACACCACCCGGCCACCGAGCCCGGTGACGGTCAGCCGCACCCCGTCGACAGCCAGCTCAGTGGCCAGGACTGCGGCCGACTGCGGGACGACATCGATGACCGGCGACGGGCGACCACGACCGGCGACCTCCGGCGCCCGCTCCTGGAGGTAGCCGGCCTCGGTGAGTGTGTCGACGAGGATCCCGACCGTTCCGCGCGCCAGGCCGAGCTTCATGGTGAGAGTCGCGCGACTCATCGGCCCGTCCAGGTGGATCGTGCGCAGCACTCGGCCGAGGTTCTCGCGGCGGATGTCGGCGGTCGTCGAGCCGGCCCCGACGCCGGAGCGGCTGCTGCCGGTGCGCTCGAGTGGGGCCATGCACGCATCATAGGGCGGTTTGCTCAGGCCCCGCTTGCCCGCTCTGTACGGATTATGTTAGAGTCGAGAACATTATGGGACGGGGACAGCAGCGACCAGTTCACCCAGCCCGCACTCGAAGTGGAGGTTCAATGAAGCACTCACTCGCTCGATTCCAGTCGCGTCGGAGCGCGCTGATGGTGGTCGGCGTCCTGCTCGCGACGACGCTCGCCGCCTGCTCGAACGGAGGCACCGGCGGCGGCACCCCGACAGCGTCCCCGGTGTCGACGGCCAAAGACTTCTCCGGCGCCACGATCGACATCGAGGCCACCTGGTCCGGTGCCGAACAGCAGAACTTCGAGGCGGTGCTCGCCAAGTTCACGGCGGACACCGGCGCGAAGGTCAACTACACGAGCTTCGGCGACAACGGAGCCACGGTGATCGGCACGCAGGTCGAGGGCGGCAACCCGCCGGACATCGCTGTGGTCAGCCAGCCCGCTCTGCTGAAGCAGCTGGCGACCGCCGGCAGCATCAAGCCGCTGTCCGACGAGGCCCTGGCTGCCGTCCAGAAGAACTACTCGAAGGACTGGCTCGACCTGGCGACGGTGGACGGCAAGACCTACGGCGTGTTCTTCAAGGCCGCCAACAAGTCCACGGTCTGGTACAACAAGGACATCTACGACCAGGCCGGCGCCACGGTGCCGAAGGACTGGGACGACTTCCTCACGCAACTCCAGAAGATCTCCGACTCCGGCTACGCCGGCATCTCGATCGGGGCGGACGTCGGCTGGCCGTTGACCGACTGGTTCGAGAACGTCTACCTGCGCACGGCTGGCGCCGAGAAGTACGACCAGCTGACCAACCATGAGATCCCGTGGACGGACCAGTCCGTCACCGATGCGCTCACGGTGCTCAGCCAGCTGTTCGGCAACTCGCAACTGGTGCAGGCGGGCGCCGTCCAGCGCACCCACCCCGAGGCTGTCGTCGAGGTGTTCGGCGCCAAGCCGAAGGCGGGCACCTACTACGAGGGTGACTTCGTGGCCGGCAACATCGCCGACGACGGAAACTCGACGGTCGGGAAGAACGCGCTGTTCTACGACTTCCCGTCGGTCAAGGGCTCCGCGCCGGCGGTCGTCGGCGGTGGCGATGCCGCGGTGGCGTTCAACGACGACCCGGCCACCCAGGCGCTGATGACGTACCTCGCCAGCCCGGAGTCGGCGGCGGTGTGGGTGCCGAAGGGCGGCCTGACCTCGCCGAACAAGGGCGTCGACCCGGCGCTGTACCCCGACGACGTGTCCCGGGCGATCGCAGAGGCGCTCACCGGCGCTCAGACGTTCCGCTTCGACATGTCCGACCTGACCCCCACCGCCTTCGGCGGCACGCCGGGTCAGGGCTTCTTCCAGATCATGATCGACTTCCTGAAGAAGCCGAGCGACATCGCGGGTGTGCAGCAGAAGCTCGAGGCCGCAGCGGCTGCGTCGTACACCAAGTGAGCGGTGACCGGCGACGGAACCCGGGGCGAGGACGGGCGACCGTCCTCGCCTTCGGCTTCCTGCTACCCGCCCTCGTCGTGCTCGGTGCGCTGGTGGTGTACCCGATCGTCTACACGGTGATCCGCTCGACGTACTCCGCGAACGGTGAGACCTTCGTCGGGTTCGGCAACTACGTGGCGATGTTCACCGATGCGGCGACGTTCACCGCGATCAGGAACAACGTCATCTGGGTGCTCGTGGCCCCCGCCGTGTGCACGGCGCTCGGTCTGCTCTTCGCTGTCCTGATGGAGCGGATTCGCTGGGCGACGGTGTTCAAGCTGATCGTCTTCATGCCGATGGCGGTCTCGATGCTGGCCGCGGGCGTGATCTTCCGGACGATGTTCCAGGAGAGTCCGCAGCTCGGTGTGGTCAACGCGGCGGCCAGCGCGATCCACAGCGTGTTCTCCCCGACATCCGACTACCCCGGTGCGCGCCCGCGCGAAGGGGTCGGTGTCGAGGCGGTGAACGAGGCGATCGTCACTTCGGCCGACGTGTCTCCGGGCGAGACGGTCGGCTTCCCGCTGATCGCGATCCGCGCCGACAACGTCCCGGCGAGTGCGGAGCAGGCGCGGACGGCGCCGACGCCGGCGTCCGACCAGATCTCCGGCACAGTGTGGCTCGATGTCGTGCCGGGCGGCGGCGGCACACAGGGCCGGATCGACCAGGGGAAGAAGGGCCTGCCCGGCCTTCGGGTCGAGGCGGTCGACACGGACGGCAAGGTCGCCGCGGCAGCCACGACGGACGCCTCCGGGCGCTTCGGCCTGTCCGGGCTCGACCCGGGTGCCGCCTACCGCGTCGCGCTGCCGGCGTCCAATTTCGGCGAGGGCTTCCAGGGGGTGTCGTGGCTGGGGTCGAGCTTCATCACCGGGGTGATCATCTGCGCGTACGTGTGGATCTGGGCCGGTTTCGCCATGGTGATGATCGCGTCCGGGCTGTCCGCGGTCGACCGCTCGGTGCTGGAGGCGGCGCGCGTCGACGGCGCCAACGAGTGGCAGGTGTTCACCAGGGTGACCGCGCCGATGCTGACGCCCGTGCTCACGGTCGTGTTCGTCACGCTCGTCGTCAACGTGCTGAAGATCTTCGACCTCGTCTACGTCATCCCGCCTGGCGAGTCGAAACCCGCCGCGAACGTGATCGCCGTGCAGATGTGGACCGTGTCCTTCGGCGGGGGCAGCGATCAGGGCCTCGGCAGCGCGCTGGCCGTTCTCCTGCTGGTCTTGGTGCTTCCGGTGATGATCTCCAACGTGCGCC
The DNA here is from genome assembly GCF_029975155.1 of Propionicimonas sp. Lineage (GTDB taxonomy): Bacteria > Actinomycetota > Actinomycetes > Propionibacteriales > Propionibacteriaceae > Propionicimonas. Next base: position 53,719 of record NZ_JARKPQ010000037.1, read on the forward strand.
GGTTCCGGCAGCAGGGAGGCCGCTGATGGCCACCATCGGACTGACCCACGTGCGCCGCCCGCGAACAACCGCGCACCGCGCCTCCCGCGGCGTCGGTCGCACTGCCCTCAATCTCGTGCTCGTCGCCGTCGCTGTCGCCTGGCTCGTCCCGACGATCGGACTGTTCATCACATCGCTACGTCCACTCGGCGACAGCACCAGCTCGGGCTGGTGGACCGTGTTCACCAACGCGGCCGGACTGACCCTGGACAACTACTCCAAGCTGCTGTCGAACTCGACCATCACGAACTCGCTGTGGAACACCGTGTTCATCGCGGTGCCCGCGACCGTGCTCGTCGTCGGCATCGCAGCGCTCGCGGCCTACGCCTTCGCCTGGGTGGACTTCCGCGGCCGCACCGCGCTGCTCATCGTGATCATCGTGCTGCTCGCGGTGCCGCTGCAGACCGCGTTCATCCCGCTGGCGCGACTGTTCGGGGCCATCGGCATCTTCGGCTCCGTCGTCGGCGTCGTCCTGTTCCACACGGCTTTCGGGCTGCCGTTCGCGATCTTCCTCCTGCGCAACACTTTCGCCCAACTGCCGTACGAGATGATCGAGTCCGCTCGGCTGGACGGGGCCAGCGAGTGGCAGGTGTTCACGCGAGTCGTCCTGCCGCTGGGCATGCCAGCGGTGGCATCGCTGGCGATCTACCAGTACCTGTGGACCTGGAACGACATGCTCGTCGCGCTGATCTTCTCCAACTCCCAGTCCCAGCCGATCACCGTGGCGATCCAGAGCCAGCTGCGCGCTTTCAGCTCGAACATCGACGTCCTGGCCTCGGGCGCGTTCCTGTCGATGCTGGTTCCCCTTGTCATCTACTTCGCATTCCAGAAGTACTTCGAATCCGCCATCCTCGCGGGGTCGATGAAGTAGGGCCGTTGTGGGGTGCGCGCTCAGTTGTGAACAGAAAGGGGACGGTTCTTTTACCGTTCACCCGGCCGGGTCAATCCCTGCGATGGCCACGGGTCGCACGGCGGCAGAGGGTTCGCCGACACGCGCGGGGTTACGCGCTCGCGCGGTGGGGTACTGAGATCATTCAGGTGCGCCAATCGCCCGGTCCCCAAGCGGGCGTCTGGTTCCCCCACGAACGGCGGTGGCGGCCGATACCCCTCCCGGCCGCCGCCGCCCTTCCCTGTCTGTGGGGCCTCAGCCGGTGATCCGCGGCAGCAGGACGGTGCCCTCGCCGTCGGTGATCTCGGCATCCTCCTCCGGCGGTGTCGTCGAACCGGGCAGGCGGATCGTGAACTCCGCGCCGCCCGTCGCCGCGCGTCCGGCCTTCACCCAGCCGCCGTGCGCCTTGATGGTCTGGGCGACGATGGACAGTCCCAGGCCGGAACCGGGGGTGGTGCGTGCCTTGTCAGAACGGTAGAACCGGTCGAACACGTGCGGCAGGTCGCTCTCGGCGATGCCGGGGCCCTCGTCGCTGATCCGCAGCCGGTCATTGGCCAGCCGGACGGTCACCGTGCCACCCGGCGGAGAGAATTTCACGGCGTTGTCGAGCAGGTTCGTGATCGCCCGCTCCAGACTGTCGGGCTCGCCCACCAGGTACAGCGACTCGAGTTCGACGTCGAAGACCAGGCCCGGTCCCCGCCGTCTCGCCCGGGTCAGCGCGCTGTTCACCACGTCCCGCAGGTCGATCGGCTCCGGATGCGGTTCCACCCGGTCCTCGCGCGACAGGTGCACCAGGTCGCCGATCAGCTGGGTGAACTCACCCAGCTGCGCCGCGATGTCCCGCAGGATCTCACCGCGCGCGCCGGGTGGCAGCATGCCCTGCCGGTCGTCCGCGATCAGCAGCTCGACGTTCGTCCGCAACGAGGTCAGTGGCGTGCGCAGCTCGTGCCCGGCGTCCGCGATCAGCCGACGTTGTCGGTCGCGGGACGAGTCCAGGGTCGCCATCATGGTGTTGAACGACCGGGTCAGGTCCGTGAGCTCGTCCATGCCGCCGAGCTCGATCGGCTCCAGCTCGTCGGTCTCCGTCACCCGGATCACCGCGTCCGTGAGCCGCTGGATCGGTTCGAGGCCGGACCGGGCGATCACCCAGCCGATCGCGCCGGCCACCAGCACGGCCAGCAGGCCGAAGGTGAGCAGCGAGAACGCGAGGATCCGCAGGATCTGGTCGGTGGGTCCCAGTGGCCGGCCGAGCAACAGCGCGTAGTAGCGGTCGGACGCCTCCCGGTTGTCGTCCGCGAACGGGATGGCGACGATCCGGTACGGGTTGCCGGCGGTGTCGACGCCCGTCCGCGCCACCGAGCCGACCTGCGTCCGGGCGATGGCCCGCTCCGCGGCGCTGGGCACCAGATGGCTGCCGGGGCCGGGCGGGTAGACCTCGGTGTTGTCCGAACTCACCAGCATCATCGTCACGTTGGCCGTGGCCAGGGCGTCGTTGTTCAGCCCGCCCATCGACTCGGTGTCGCCGCGGATCCAGTTGGCGGTCACGGCCGCGATGTCGAACAGCTCGCCGTCCAGCTGGTTGTAGACCGCGACCGTGGTGATGATGTACGCGGCCACACCGGTGATCGCGACCGCGCCGGCCACCGCCGCCGAGATCAGCGCGGTGAGCCGGTCGTGCAGGGGACGGTTGCTGACCGAGAGGACGGAGCGCAGCCAGCGGATCACGGTGGGGTCTCGCGCAGCACGTAGCCGATGCCGCGCACGGTGTGGATCAGCCGGGACTCGCCCTCGCCCTCGGTCTTGCGGCGCAGGTAGCCGATGTACACCTCGAGTGAGTTGGCGGTGGTGGGGAAGTCGAATCCCCACACCTCGTTCAGCAGCCAGCTGCGCTCCAGCACCCGGCGCGGGTTCTCCAGGAAGGTCTGCAGCAGCGCGAACTCGGTGCGGGTGAGGCTGATCCGCCGGCCACCCCGGATCACCTCGCGGGTCTGCAGGTCGAGGCTGAGGTCGGCGAAGGTGAGCACGTCCGAACCCGCCTCGTCGCCGGCCGGACGCGAGCGCCGGGTCAGCGCGCGCAGTCGCGCCTGCAGCTCGTCGAAGGAGAACGGCTTGGCCATGTAGTCGTCCGCGCCGGCGTCCAGCCCGTCCACGCGGTCGCCGACGGCGTCGCGCGCGGTGAGCACCAGGATGGGCACGTCGTTACCGGACGCGCGCAGCGAGCGGGTGGTCTCCAAGCCGTCCAGCCGCGGCATCATCACGTCCATGATCACCGCGTCCGGGCGCATCGCGGACAGGCGGGCCAGCGCCTCGATCCCGTCGCCGGCGGTGGTCACTTCCCACCCGGAGTAGTGCAGCGACCGGGCCAGAGAGTCGCGGACCGCCTGGTCGTCATCGACAACGAGGATGTGCATGGTCCCAGCCTGCCATGAGCGGAGCGGGAGTGGGCCCATGCCCGCCTCTGCGACCTGGCGCGAAAATGGGGACAGGTCCCATTTCCGTTCAGGTGGCCATCCCCGCCGGACGGGACGCGGCCCGCCGCTCCCGCAGGAGCTCGCGCGCCCGCTTGATCACCTCGGGCATGGCTGCCTCGATCTGGTGGAGCGTGATCTGGAAGTCGGAGTCGTCGCCGTACCAGGGGTCCTCGATCGCCGAGCCGGGCACCGCGTGCGGGTCGAAGTCGGTGAGCAGGTAGAGCGGGTGCGCGTCGGGGACGAGCTCCTTGATCTTGCGCAGGTGGATCGGCTGCATGCCGATCACCATCGCCGCCGACCGGATCTCGGCCGCGGTCATCCGGTGGGCGGCGTGCGGTCCCGGCCTGTAGCCGGCGGCCTCGAGGGTGGCGACGGCGCGCGCGTCCATCGGGTTGCCGGTCTCCTCGGCGGACACCCCGGCGCTGGTGAAGCCGACGTGCAGCCCCTCGCGCGCGGCGTACGCGTCCGCCACGACCTTGGCCATGGGCGAGCGGCAGATGTTGCCCCAGCACACGAAGAGGATCTCGGGATCGCTCACCGGTGCTCCTCACTGCGCTTGAAGAACGCGTTCAGGATGAAGCTCACGATCGACACGATCAGCGCGCCCCAGAACGCCGAGCCCCAGTCGGCGACGTGCCAGCCGATGCCGAACTGTTCGGCGGCCCACGACACCAGCTGCAACAGCAGGGCGTTGATGATCAGCAGGAACAGGCCGAGCGAGAGGAAGATCAGCGGCGCGGTGACGAACGTGAACAGCGGCTTGATCACGCTGTTCACCACGCCGAAGATCGCCGCGACCAGCAGCATGGTCATGGCCCTGTTCCAGGTGTCGCCCTCGGCGAGCGTGATCCCCGGTAACAGCCAGGTGGCGACGCCGAGGGCCGCGGCGCTGGCGAGGAATCGGACGAGCATGCTTCCATGCTGTCACGGGTGGGAGAGTTCTCCTATTGGTTGAGATGGTCGAAAGGTGCATGACGTGGGGATCGACTTGAAGGGTCGGCACTTCCTGAAGGAACAGGACTTCAGCCCGGCGGAGTGGCGCGGGCTGCTCACCCTGACCGGCGAGTTGAAGGCCGCCCACAAGGCGGGGACGGAGGTGCAGCGGCTCACCGGGGCGAACATCGCGCTGATCTTCGAGAAGACCTCGACCCGCACCCGGTCGGCGTTCGAGGTGGCCGCTCACCAGCAGGGCGCCCACGTCACGCAGATGGACGGGAACTCGTCCCAGCTCGGCCACAAGGAGTCGCCGGCGGACACCGCGAGGGTGCTGTCCCGGTTGTTCGACGGCATCGAGTATCGCGGCGCGTGGCAGTCGACGGTGGAGACGATCGCGCGGCACTCCTCCGTCCCGGTGTGGAACGGCCTGACCGACGAGTGGCACCCCACCCAGAGCCTGTGCGACATGTTCACGATGCGCGAGGCGTCCGGCCTGGACGACCACGACATCACCTTCGCCTTCGTCGGGGACGCCCGGTTCAACGTCGGGTGCTCGCTGCTGGTCGGTGGCGCGTTGCTCGGCATGGACGTGCGGATGGTCGCGCCGGCCAAGCTGCTGCCGCCGGACTCGGTGGTGGCCACGGCGCGGGAGATCGCGGCGTCGACCGGCGCCCGGATCACGCTCACCGAGGACCTCGACGCGGTCAAGGGCTGCCAGTTCCTCCACACCGACATCTGGGTGTCGATGGGCGAGTCGGAGAGCGTCTGGACGGAGCGGATCCTGCTGCTGCGCGACTACCAGGTGAACACCGCGCTGCTGGAGCGCACCGGGGTCTCCGACGTGAAGTTCATGCACTGCCTGCCGGCCTACCACAACCGCCAGACGACGGTTGGGGAGGCGGTCTACCAGCGCTTCGGCCTGGAGGAGCTGGAGGTGACCGAGGAGGTGTTCGAGAGCCCCGCGTCCATCGTGTTCGACCAGGCCGAGAACCGGATGCATTCGATCAAGGCGATCCTGGTCTCCACCCTGGCCTGACCGGCCGGGGATCCCGAACCGCGGGGACGGTTCCTCGCTCGGTCCACCACCCCGCGGCATCGCTCGTCGAGCCTGTCGAGACGTGAACGGTAAGGGACCCGTCCCCTTTCCGTTCACGGTGCTGCTCGTTCCGCACGCCTCGCGAGGCTAGGTTTGGCCCATGGCGTTTCCACAGGTACTGCCTGAGTCCCGCGTGCCGGACCCGGCGTCCGCGCCGCCGCTGAACTGGGGGATCCTCGCGCCCGGCGGGATCGCGCACATGTTCGCCTCCTCGCTGCGGACGGCAACCCGGCAGCGAGTGGTCGCCGTCGGGTCGCGGACGCAGGAGCGTGCCCGCGCGTTCGCGGACGAGTTCGGCGTGGCGACGGCGCACGGCTCCTACGAGGCGCTGGTCTCCGACCCGCAGGTCCAGGCGGTCTACGTCGCGTCCCCGCACAGCGAGCACGCCGCCCAGGCGCTGCTGGCGATCGAGGCCGGCAAGCACGTGCTGGTCGAGAAGTCGTTCACCCGCAACGCCCGCGAGGCCCGCAGGGTGGTGGACGCGGCGCGCCGGCGCGGCGTCCTCGTGATGGAGGCCATGTGGGCACGCTTCCTGCCGAACACCGACATCGTCCGGCAGCTGCTGGCCGACGGCGTCCTCGGCTCGCTCGAACTGGTCGTCGCCGACCACGGCCAGCGCCTCGACGCCGACTACGCGCCCCGGCTGCACGACCCGAAGCTGGCCGGCGGAGCGCTGCTCGACCTGGGCATCTACCCGGTGTCCTACGCGATGTTCGTGCTGGGCCGGCCCACGGCCGTCCTGGCCGGCGGCTCGCTCACCGCGTCCGGCGTGGACCGGCAGGTGAGCGCGCTGCTCACCCGGTTCGTCGACCACCCGCAGGCCCAGGCGCTGGTCACCACGACGCTGGCCGCGACCACGCCGACGACGGCCACGATCAGCGGCACGTCCGCCCGGATCGAGCTCGACGGCCCGTTCTACCAGCCGAACCGGGTGCGGCTCGTGCACCCGTCCGGTGTGCAGGTGACCAGCGCTGCGCCCACGCTCACCGGGCACCACGGCCTTGCCTACGAGGCAGCCCACTTCGCGCAACTCGTCGCGGACGGCTTCACCGAATCGCCGGTGCTGCCGCCGGAGGAGACCGTCGCGATCATGGACGTGCTGGACGAGATCCGTTCCCAGGTCCGGGTGCGGTACCCGGGGGAGTAAGCGCAACGAAACCGTCCATCCGTGCGTGGGCATCGTGTGACGGTCTGGCAGGAGGTCCTGGTGAGCGAGCCGCCGACGGTGGTCGCGGATACGGGCGTCGGCAGCTTCGAGGACTACGTCACCCTGCGCTCGGCGTCCCTGCTCCGGTTCGCCTACCTGATCACCCGCAATCGTGAGGACGCGCACGACGCCGTGCAGGAGGCGCTGACCGGGCTGTACCCGCGGTGGCGCCAGGTGGCCGGACGGGGGGATGTGGACGCGTACGTCCGCCGCAGCATCGTCAACGCGCACGTCTCGTCGTGGCGCAAGGTGCGCAGGATGTTCCCCACGGCGGAACCAGAGGTGGTCGCGACCGCGCCGGTCGTGAGCGACGCAGCCGACGCGGTCGCGGACGCCGACCAGGCGCTGCGGCTCTGCGGTGAACTGCCACCGGTGCAGCGGGCCGCCGTGGTGCTGCGCTTCTACGAGGACCGCAGCTTCGCCGAGATCGCCCGCATCCTGGGCTGTCCCGAGGGGACGGCCCGCTCCCATGTGCACCGGGCATTGAGTGCCCTGCGCGCACGGCTGGACGGGGGGCGGCGATGAGCGAGGACTTCGACCGCGAGGAGCGGGCGTTCGTCGAGGCGCTGCGCGGCGCGGTCGCCGACGAGGGCTTCCGTCCGCTGGATCCGGAGGCGGTGAAGCCGATCGTGCGGCGCCGGACGGCGGGCCCGTGGGCGCGAACGCTGGCCGCCGCTGCGGGGGTGGCGATCGTCGCGGGCGCCGGCGTTCTGGTGCTGCCCGGGCTGTTGAGCGGTTCGGGCGCGTCCGCGTCCGCCTCGATGGAGGCCGTGCCGGCGGCGGCCGGTGCCGCGGCGGCGTCGGAGGATCAGACCGCCAACGACATGGCCGGGGGCGCCGGAACGTCGCTGGCCTCCTGGGCGGCCCCGGCGGCCGGCTACCGATGGGAGTCGTACCGGGACGTGGCGGTGCAGGTGCCGGACGACTGGGGCTACGCCTCGGCGCCGCGATCGGACTACTGCCTGATGAAGACGTTCCCCGACGAGCCGTACGTCGATCTCGCGCGCGGAGCCGAACCGGTCCGCGCGATCGCCTGCGCCGAGCCGCTCGCCGACGACGACCAGGCCGTGCACCTCAGCTTCTCGCCCGCGGACGGCGAGGAGCCGTGGAGCGCCCCGTCCGAGGTGTGGCGCCAGTACACCCGCGAACTGGGCGAGGCGCGGATCACCGTCACCGCCCAGGCCGACCAGGCCGGGTTGGCGGAGGAGATCCTCGACTCTGCGATCGTGACGCCAGACGGCGCCGACCCCAACGGCTGCCCGGTGACCTACCCGGCGGCGGGGCCGGTGGAGCTCAGCCGTCTCGACCCGTCGCGGATCGCCGTGTGCCTCTATGAGGCGGACGGCGATCGTGGCGCCTTCCGCGCCTCGGTGGTGCTCACCGACAGTGCGGCGGCCAAGGCGTGGCAGGCCGTGCAGTCCGCGCCGGGGGGTGGCGGACCGGACGGCGATCCGGCCCAGTGCGGGGCGAGCGCGGGCTGGCCGCTGCTGCTGTTCGTGGGTGAGGGCCGGGTGCCGGTGACGATGTCCGTCGGAGGCTGTGCCGGCAACGGGGTGTCGGACGCCGCAGCGGCGAGCAAGACCCGGAAGCTGACCTCCGCTCTCTGTCGGGCGCTGCTCGTCGATCCCGTCCGGATCTCCGTCGGCTCGGGGCCGGCCGGTGAGTTGTGCGCCCGCTGAGACGGGCCGTCCGGTGAGCGCCCGGGGCCGTGGTCCCGACCTACACTCGCCGAATGAGCGAACGAAAGACCCTTGACCTCTGGTTCGACCCGCTGTGCCCGTGGGCGTGGATGACGTCGCGCTGGGCGCTGGAGGTGGCCAGGGTCCGGGACGTGGACGTGCAGTTCCACGTGATGAGCCTGTCCGTGCTGAACGAGGGCCGCGACCTGCCGCCGGACTACCGCGATCTGATGGACAACTCCTGGGGCGGTGCCCGGGTCGCCCTCGCCGTCCAGCAGCAGTACCCGGAGAAGCTGGCGGAGTTCTACACGGCGCTGGGCACCCGGATCCACCTCGGCAAGGAGCCGAACGAGCGGGCCACCCACGAGGCGGCGCTGGCCGAGGTCGGCCTGCCTGTCGAGCTGGCGGACGCGGCCGATACCGACGCCAACGACCCCGCGCTGCGTGCGGCCCAGGCCGAGGTGACCGCGGCCGTCGGCGACGAGGTGGGCACCCCGGTGATCCGGGTGGACGGGATGAGCCTCTTCGGCCCGGTGATCTCCCCCGCGCCCAAGGGCGAGGCCGCCGGCCAGCTCTGGGACGGCTTCGTGAACGTCGTCGCCTACCCCGGCTTCTTCGAGCTCAAGCGCACTCGGACCGTCGACCCGATCTTCGACTGAGCCGCGCCTGCCGGGGTCGGAACACACCCACCACGTCATCCCGGCGGAAGCCGGGATCCCCGCACCGGCGTAGCGACCGCCTGCGGGTCTCGACAGGCTCGACCATAGGTGGGCGGGCAGCCTCAGGGATCGATGGCTGCGTTCTCGGTCGGCACGGGGCGGCGTCCGGGCAACAGGCGCGGCACCCACCAGACGGCCCAGGCGCCTCCGGCGAGGCTGAGCCATCCGGTGGCGACGGTGGCGGTGACCACGCCTGCGACGCCGGTCGTGGCAGCGACCAGGGCGGGTCCGATCAGGGCGCCGGCACCGGTCAGGCTGTTCCACAGACCGAGCCAGCCCGCCCGGTTCCGGACGGGCGTCAGGTCGGCGCTGAGGGTCTTGTTGATGCCGGCACCGAGACCGTTGCCGACGGCAACCACCAGGGAGATGACGACGAAGCCGGGCAGGCCCGCCGCCAGCGGCGCCAGCAGGAAGCCGACGCCCATCAGCACCAGGCACGGCACGAGTACGGCCGCTCTGCCGAAGCGGTCCATCAGCGTCCCCGCAGGCAGGATGAACGCGAGTTCCGCCACAGCGGCCACGGCGAACACCAGCGACACCACCGCCTCGGTGTGCCCGAACGCATGCCCCAGCAGTGGGAGCAGCAGATCGCGGTTGGTCCGCGCGACGGTCAGCACCAGGACGGCGATCCCCACGAGCAGCAGCGGGCCGAGCACGTCCCGGCGGGACGGGCCGGGGTCGATCTCGGTATCGGGGAGGTGCGCGGGAGCAACGATCCGCGGCGGGACGAACCCGACCACCAGGACGAGGCTGACCAGCGCCGCGACGAGATGGACGACGAACGCCATGGGCGCCCCGGCGACGGCGATCACCCCGGCCCCCAGCAGCGGACCGATGATCCGCCCCACCCGCATCGTCCCGCCGAACAGCGTCATCGCTCGCGCCCGCAGGTGGACGGGCACTTCGTCCGCGAGATAGGTCTGGCGGCCGAGGTCCCAGGTGAGGTCGCCGAGACTCATCACCAGGACGCCCGCGCAGAACAGTCCCGGCGCCCACGCCGGCACGGCTTCCCGCGTCCCGGCGAGCGCTGCGACGAGGCAGCCCACGATCGCCGCCACCGAGACCGCTCCGCCGATGACCAGGGCCGCGCGTTCGCCCAGGCGGGCGACGACCTGCCCGGTGGGGAGCGGTCCGATCACGGTGATCAGCCCGGCGGCGGTGATCAGCAGCGCCACCTGCGGCACGCTCAGGCCGAGGGCCAGCCCCACCAGCGGCAGGACGGGCACGATCGCCGCGGTCCCGCAGGCGTACAGCGCGGTGGGCAGGTAGATCGGGAGCATCAGCCGGCGCAGCAGCACCGGGAGTTCCTCTGCCATCGGCCGATCTCCCCCTATCTCGACATCAAGATACCCAGTCGCCGACAGGGCGCGTCCGCTGCCCGGCCCGCGTCCGGACCGTCCACCCGGCGAGGTGAGGGCTGTCCCCGGCACGGCCACCACTAGCGTGCAGTCCATGCTGGACGTCATCGCGAGAGCGCTCTCGCTGGTCGCGATCGTGGGGATCGGGCTGGGGATCAAGCGGCTCGGCTGGGCCAGCAGGAACGACTTCGGGCTGTTCTCCCGGCTGGTGCTCGGCGTCACCCTGCCGTGCGCGTTGTTCACCAGCTTCAACGACTACCACCTCGAGTACGCCCTGCTCGGGCTCACCGTGCTCGCGCTGGTGCTCAACGTGGCCCAGCAGGTGGTCGGCTACCTGATCGCCGCCCGGCAGGGACGGCGGGCGCAGGCGTTCGCCGTCCTGAACTCCGGCAGCTACAACATCGGGGCGTTCGCGACGCCCTACCTGGCCGGGTTCATGGGCCCGCACGCGATGATCTACGCCACGCTCTTCGACTTCGGGACGGCGTTCTCGTCCGCAGGGATTGCCTACGGGTGGGGCATGACCCTCGCCAGCGAGCCCGGACGGCACGGCTGGCGCGACCTCGTCCGGACGCTCGCCGGTTCGCCGATCTTCGTCGCCTACCTGCTGCTGCTGACCATGCGCCTGCTCGACCTGCGGCTCCCCGACCCGGTGATCACGTTCACCTCCATCGTCGGCGCGGCCAACCCGTTCCTCGCGATGCTGATGATCGGGATCGGGCTGGAGCTGAACCTGCACCCCAGCAAGTACCGGGCCGCCGCGCGGATGCTCGCCGTCCGCTATCTCTTCTCGATCGCGGGCGCGGTGGCCTGCTGGTTCCTGCTGCCGCTGCCCGCCGACGCCCGGATGGTGGTGGTGATGCTGCTGTTCGCGCCGATCGCGTCCATGATGCCGGTGTTCACCCAGCGGGCCGGGCTGGACGTCGAACTGTCGGCGCTGATGAACTCCGTCAGCATCGTCGTGGCCATCGTCGTGATGCCCTCGCTGTACCTGGCCCTGCACGCCGCCTGAGGCGCTCAGTCGAATCGGCGGTTGACGCCGGGCTTGATGCTGCGGATGGTGTCCTCGATGTCGCTGATCGCGAGATCGGGATGGGTGCGGGACAGCTTGGCCAGGTAGCGGGTGCCCGCCCTGGCGAGCCGCTCGCGCGCCACCTCAGGGGTCACCCGGGTCACCTCGGCGGCCTCGGCCTCGTCCAACTCGTCCCAGAATCGCAGCTGGATCAGGTCGCGGTCGGCCTGTCGCAGCCGGCTCAGGGCCTCCAGGAAGTCGTCGGAGGGGTTGCGCTTCCTCGGGCCGCCGATCAGCGCACCGCCACCGCGCAGCCGGTCCATGATGCTGATGCTGTCGGAGTAGCGCTGGTAGCTGGCGATCACGACCGCGTCGATCGCGGAGTAGAGGTCGCGCAGTCCGTGGTCCTTGCGCGGGTCGAGCCGGGCGAACACCTCCTCGGCCATGTCCTCCGGGTCGGCGAGGCCCATCGCCCGCCACTCGCAGGCGGTCACCGCCAGTTGGCGGTACCTGACCCGCAGTGCGTCGACGTCCACGGCGTCCAACCTAGTGCCCGCGGGCTGCCGGTGCGCGGGGCGTCTGCCGGGTGTACGAAGTTGTCCACAGATTGCGGCGCGGGACGCGGCCCGCGCCGCGCGTCCTCTACGATCACGCCCACCGGCAGGCCCCTGGTCACCACCCCCGGTCCAGCCGCCGCCGGTGAAGGGGGTCGGCCATGGCCGAGAGAACTGTTGCCGCGCCGATCCGGACGCGGCGAAACCTGCGCTGGATCACGGCCGGCGTGCTGGCCGTCTGCCTGGGCGGACTCGGTGCCGCGCTGCTGTACACGAACCTGAGCAGTGCGCAGACCGTGGTCCGGGTCGTCCGGACGGTCTACCGCGACCAGGTGATCACCGCGGCCGACCTCGGCGTCACGTCCGCCGCGCCGGCCGCCGGGGTGGACACCGTGGCGGTCGATCGGATGGACGCCGCGATCGGTAGTACAGCGCAGTACGACCTGGTCGAGGGCAGCCTGCTCGGCCCGCGTGACTTCGGAGAAGCCGCGGTCGAGGCGGGCACCGCGCGGCTCGGCCTGCGCCTGGCCGCGGGGCGAATTCCGGCATCCCCACTGCCGCCGGGCACGGACGTGCTGCTGGTGCCGGTCGGAAGGGACGGCGGCGAGCCGCCGGCGGGAGCGAGCGTCATCGCTCGGATCGCCACGTCGTCCGCCGCCCTGCCCGACGGCGCGTCGATCGTGGACGTGAGCGTCGCCGCGGCCGAGGCCGAGCGGGTGGCGCGGCTCGCCGCCAGCGACCAGCTGGTGCTGGTGCGGCAGGCCGGACGGCGATGAGCGTCCTGCTGCTGACCAGTGCGGGCCACGCGCCCGGCGTCACCGCGCTCGGGGTGGCCCTCGCGGTGACCTGGCCGGAGCCGGTGCTGCTCGTCGACGCCGACCGCCAGCCGGACCAGTCCGTGCTCGCCGGGTACCTGCAGGGCGCCGATCCGGGCGGACGCGGGCTGGGCGGGCTGCTGCAGGCCCACCGCGAGCGGCGGCCGCTGGCGTCCTGTCTTGACGAGATGGCAGTGTCGCTCGGCGAGGAGGGGCACGACTTCCTGCCCGGATTCTCCCACCCGGGCATGGTGTCGCTGTTCGGCCCGGCGTGGACGGAGCTGGCGGACGCCCTCGAGGCGGCCGGCCGGACGGTGCTGGTCGACGCAGGCGGAATCGGTCCGGACGGGCTGCCGGCCGCTCTGGTGACGGCCTGCAGCGGGCTGGTCGTGGTGACCGGCAGCCGGCTGGTCGACCTGGCGGCACTGAGGCTGTACCTGCCACTGGTGGTGGCCGCGGCCGGCGAGGAACGGGTGGGCCTGGTCGTGGTCGGACCGGGCCGGCCGTACGGCTCGGGGGAGATCGGGCACCGGTTCGGGGTCCCGGTGTGGGCGAAGGTGGCCTGGCGGCCGGCGGAGGCCGCGGTCTTCGCGGCCGGCGAGCCGGCGCCCCGGCGGCTGCTGGGCAGCGGCTACGTCGAGGACGTCCGCCGGCTCGGCGAGGTGCTGGCCGAGCGGACGCAGGGACGGCGGCGGTTGCTCGGTGGTGGCGTGGGGAGACGCTCGTAGGCTGAGCACGTGCCAGACCTCGCGACCGCGCTGATCGCCTGGTATCGCGACAACGCGCGGGACCTGCCCTGGCGGCGTCCGGGGTTCGGGGCCTGGGGTGTGCTGGTCAGCGAGTTCATGCTGCAGCAGACGCCGGTGATCCGGGTGGTGCCACACCTGGAGGCGTGGCTGGCACGCTGGCCGACCCCGGCCGCGCTGGCCGCCGCGGCGCCGGCGGAGGCGGTGCGGCAGTGGGCGAACCTGGGCTACCCGCGACGAGCGTTGTGGCTGCACCGGGCGGCAGTCCAGCTCCGCGACCGGCACGGTGGCGAGGTGCCGCGCGACCTGACGGATCTGCTGGCGCTGAGCGGGGTGGGCGCGTACACGGCGAGGGCGGTGGCGGTGTTCGCCTACGGCGAGCGCCACCCGGTGGTGGACACCAATACCCGACGGGTCCTGGCCCGGGTCGTCGAGGGCCGGTCGCAGCCCGGTCCGCCCGCCGCCAGGGATCTGGCCGCGATGGCGGCGGTGCTGCCCGCCGGCCCCGCGGAGGCGGCGGTGGTCAATGCCGCCGCCATGGAGCTCGGGGCGACGGTGTGCCTGGCCCGCGTCCCACGCTGCGAGGTGTGCCCGGTCAAGGACCGCTGTGCCTGGCGGCGCGCAGGCTACCCGGACACGGGTGACACGAGGCGGCGGCAGGCGGCCTACGAGGGCAGCGACCGGCAGGCACGGGGCGCGGTCCTGCGCGTGCTGCGGGAGTCGCCGGGACACGCGAGTCCCCTGGTCGACGTGATCTCCGACTGGCCGGACGCGGCGCAGCGGGCCCGGGCGATCGCCTCGCTGATCGCCGACGGCCTCGCCGGGGAGGCCGACGGCGTGCTGAGCCTGCCGTCCTGAGCGGGCCGTCGCCTCGACGCGAGGAAGAACTGAGGTGGGGCCGACGTCTTTGACCCACCCCCGGGAGGACGTCGGCCCACGCGACAAGGCTAGTCGCTTGACACGGCCCTCGGCAGCAGGTTCGGAAAAAGCGCGGGCGGCAACGCCCCGGGGGCGGCCGCGATCACCGATGGAGCGGCGGGTCGGCGCCTGAGCTGTCCCAACTCCGGCACCGACCCGCCGCACTCGTCGCTCGTCGTCCTCCGAGGGGTGGAGAGTCGGGCCAATCCTGCGGCCTCCTGGACGAGGAGACCACAGCGCCGCGTCGTCTCTGCCCACTTGGCCAGCGGTGGACGGCAAAGTCTGCCCGGTTGGCCAGCGCGGACGAGCCGTGGTCGGCCCTAGCGTGACTGAGCGATGGACGCAGCCCGTCAACGCTGAAGGAGCGTCTCCGGATGGCAACCAAGTGTTCGCCGTACCACTCGACCGATCCCACCGATCCGAGGGTGTACCACGACTACCGCAACTGTCCCAACGGTCAACGGATCGAGCCGGAGAACTGGGTCGCCGGCACCGGCAATCTGCCGCGCTGCGGGGGGTGCCGGCGGCTGGACTAGCCGGCGCCGCATTCCCGAAGGGATCTGATCCGTCGCCCACCGGACCGGCCGCCGAGGCCGTCGGGGTGGGTTCCCCCGGGGGGTGGGAACCGCCTCCGAGAGGGGTGGCTGGCTTCGGCGGGCTTGTCGTCACGGCGGCCCGTCGAGCCGGCTGCCGTGCCCGGGTGCCCGGCCGCTACTGCTCGCCGCGCCGGGTCAGGAGTCCGAGTTCGTGCGCCCGGGCGACCACGCCCGTGCGGGACGGCGCGTCCAGCTTCTGCATGAGGTCGCTCAGGTGGCTCTTCACGGTCGAGGCCGACAAGAACATCGCCTGGCCGATCTGCCGGTTGTTGAGTCCGGCAGCGACCAGGTCGAGCACCCGTCTTTCGCGCTCTGACAAGGCCGGGCCGCCGGGCGGCTGCCGGAGACTGCCCCAACGCCGGACCGTGTCCGGCGGCACGACGGTGAGGCCGCCGTGGACGGCCCGGATGCCGTCGGCGAGCACGTGGGCCCGGGTGCTCTTCAGCAGGAAGCCGGCGGCGCCCGCGGCCAGCATGTCGGCGACCGCGTCGTCGTCGCCGAACGAGGTGAGCGCCAGCACCCGGACGGTCGGCGTCACCTGGACGATCTCCCGCGTCGCGAGGATTCCGTCCATGACCGGCATCTGGATGTCCATCAGGACGACGTCGGGAGGCTCCTCGCGCACCCGGGAGATGGCCTCGGCGCCGTTGGTGCAGGTGCCGAGCAGAACGAGATCGGGCGTCGCGGCGAGGTACTCGGACAGATGCTCGCGGACGAACAGGTCGTCGTCCACGATCAGGACCCTGATCCGGGGGGCGGCAGCAGGGTTCACGTCAGGCCACCCGTTCCGGTGGGCTGCCCACGGTGGCCAGTGGCACGAAGATGTGGGTGGTCCACTGCTCCGGGTCGTCGTCGACGGACAGCTCTCCGCCCACTCTGGCGAGGCGATCGCGGATGTTGCGCAGGCCCATCGACGCGAACTGCCCGGTGTCCGGCGGCCGCGGACCGGGCCGGTTGACGAACACCAACTGAGCGGCCAGGTCGTCGATGTCGAGGATCACGGCGCACGCGGTGTCGGGTTCGGCGTGCTTGACGATGTTCTCGGCCGCCTCGGCGGTCACCGCCCCCAGCACCTCGGCCTGCTCGGCGGTGAGGCGCTCCAGTGGACCGTGGACGCTCACCGCCACCGAGAAGCCGTGCCGGCGCAGCTCCGACTCGGCGTCGGCGAGGGCGTGCTCCAGCGGGGTCTCGGCGGCCGCGCCGAGCTGGGGAGACTCGGCCGGATCGTGCAGGATCGCCATCACCCAGCGCAGTTCCTCGTTGCCACGGCCGGCCGCGTCGGCGATGGTGGCGAGGTCGGAGTCCGAGGCGAAGCCGTGGATGCGGGCGCGCTCCGTCGCCATCACGACCCGGGCCAGCGACCGCGCGACCGTGTCGTGCAGGTCCCGCGCGATGGCCTGCCGCTGGAGCAGCAGGTCCGCTCGTCGGGCCTTGCGGTGGGCCTCGGCGGTGGCCAGGAACACGTTTCCGATCAACCACAGCGCCCCGATGAGGACCGCCCACAACACCCAGCCGATCACCGGGTTCCGTCCGGGCGGCGCGTCGTTCCAGGAGATGGCCGCGAGGATCACGAAGTAGCCGGCCGTCATCGCCGCCCTGGTGCGGCGGTGACCACGCATGCCGGTGCCGAGGATCGGGATCAGCAGCGTGTACTCGCCCAGGGTCGCCCAGGGTGCGGGCATGAGGACGTAGGTCGCGAGCACCGCGCCGAGCGCGACGCCCGCGGCGCGCGGCCACCTGGGCGTCACCGCGGCCACCGCGCAGGCGATCAGGTCGAGGGCCATGGGTTGCCACGGTTGCCGGGTCACCGCGTCGAGCACCACGACCAGGATCGCCAGGATCGCGGCCAGCGCGGCCTCCATCCGGTCGGTGTCGACCAGCCAGGAGACCAGACCGTTGTCGGCCGATCGGCGGCGGCGAACGGCGGTCATCCCTCGAACCTCCACAGCCATCACGATGCTGGACGGACTGACGGGCATCCGCGCGGTCCTCAGCAGGACCGTAGCCCAGATGGACAGGCTTTGGACAGCCGACGGTGCCCAACTGGCCAGAGAGTGCGAGCCAGATGGTCAGACCTGTCCGGCCGCATCCCACCTCGGTGCCGAGCCGATCAAGGATGCTGTCATGAGCATTCTCGGCAAGTCCCTCCTGGCTGGGGTGCTGGCAGGCCTCACCCTGATCGCCGTCCTTCCCGCCCCCGCGGGGTCGGCCGCCACGATCACGCTGACGACCGAGCCCAACATCTGCGAATACGCCCCGTGGTGGCCCGGCTGCTGGTGAGGCCGGCAACCACTCGGGCCCGAGTCGGAGCATCCCGCGGGAGTGGCGGGTCGCGCCCTCGCGTCCACCCACCCCGAGTCGTCAGAGACCTCAGATGTCCCGTCGAGTCCGCGCCGCAGCAGGCCTGAGCGGGCTGCTCGCGGCCGCAGCGCTGCTCGGCGCGCCGGCACTCGGTCTCGCCACAGAGGTCACCGACGAGCGCACCGCGGTGAACCGTGAGGGGCCCTTCGCGACGGTCTCGCTCGTTCCTCGAAGGGCGGGAGCATCTGCACAATCGACGGCCGTCTTTAGCGATGGGCCCGCCGATCGGGCCATCGACAATGCAGATCCTCTCAGGCGGGCGCCATCCTGCCGCTGTCACAGGTTGTGGACAGGTGTATGAACCTGTCCGAGTTATCCACAGATTGGCTGAGAAGGGGTGACGACTGGTTGACACGACCCTAGGCTCCTTCAAATCGCCGGTCGGCCCCTGGTCACCACC
>NZ_JARKPQ010000281.1 GCF_029975155.1 Propionicimonas sp.
ACTGCCCAAGCAAAGCGTAGCCACCGAGGCTGTTTCCGTCCACCACTCAGCAAGAGCGGTCGTCCAAGACCGCCGGTCGCTAGTGGTTGTCCGCCGACTACGGAACGATCAGACATGACTGACGTCGGGAAGAAGCTGCTCACCTCGGTGATCGACCGGATCAAGACCGCTGTCCCGGCCGGGCTGGAAGAGCTCGCCCAACTCGGCAGGACACTCGAAAAGCGACGCGACGACATCCTGGCGTGGTTCGACCACCCCGGCTCCAGCAACGGACCCACCGAAGCCATCAACGGCCGGCTCGAACACCTCCGCGGCATCGCGCTCGGCTTCCGCAACCTCGTCAACTACCGGCTCAGATCACTCCTCGAAGCAGGCGGATTCCGACCCCTCATCCACTCTCTTTCGTGAAGAGCCCCGTAAGCGCCACCGGCGATGACCACTCGTTCCTCATCGGCCAGACCCGTCGCCAGGTCGTTGGTGACGTGTTCGCCGTAGTGGGTGGACGCGCGAGCGCCCGTGATCGTGACCCGATCACTCAGTGCCGTCGCCAGGAACGACGTTGCGCCCTGCGTCCACAGCAGGTACGGGGCGCGGTCACCCAACTCGTCCAGCCCGGCGGGCCACTCCCGATCCGCCGGGATCAGCGTGCCGAACCCGTGCTGCTCAGCCTCGGCCACGCGCTCCATCAGGTCGGGCGCGATCCGTGCCCGCAGGCGCTCACGCCACAACAGAACGTTGGCACGGCCCAGCCCGGTCACGTCGTGATCGGACTCGACCAGGCTCAGCGTCGCCACGCCTCCGTGGCGACCCAGGATGTATCCGGTCGTCAGATCATCCGGCTCAGCGATCATCGACAGCACGACCCGCGCCATCCGTTCGCCCTGCGCCTGCTCCGCCAGCGTCGCCATGATCGGTGTCCTTCCACTCCAAGGTCACCGACCAGGTGCGCCACCGAGCGCCACCGACAGGGGTTCCCTTCGTCGCAGCCCAGACGTAGAGTTGAGGGCGAGGCAGGTTCTCAACTCTGCGGGTCCTCCGGGACGGCCCCTCGTGGGCACTCATTCATAGCTGCCTCAACGGTCAACTGCGCCGTTGCTATGACAAGACGAGGCCCGACATGACTCAGTTCGCACTCTCCACCATTTTCAGCATCCGCTACCGGCTGCTCAGGTACGCACCGACCAACATCCTGCTGATCCGCACCCACGGTCGTCACGGAGTTAGGTGGTTCCTGCTCGCGGTCGGCCTGGCCGCGGTGTTCTTCTACGCCGCCGCGATCTGCACCACGATCCTCAACCACGACGGCCCCGGCTGGCTCAACGCACTGGTGATCCTGTTCACTTGGAACGGCTTCAAGATGCTCCGGATCGACCCGGTGACGCTCGTGCTTCGGCGCTACGTCCGCGTCACCCAACCTGACCGCGCAAACGCTGACACCATCGGCGAGGAAGCGCAGACCCAGTACGAGGTCGAGTCAATGGGAGCGACCCGATGAGCGCCCGCGAAGTCGACCGCTCAGAAGACTCGGCAGGGACGAGCACCCGCCGCAAAGCCGCGCCATCCCGGATGCGCAACTACCGCATCGTGGCCGAACCACGCACCGACCCGGACCTAAACAAGCTCGCCCAGCTCTTCATCGGCATGGCCTTCGCTCGCGCCGACGCCGACCGCCAAGAGCGACACGGCCCGACATCACCTCGACAAGGGCCGCCCCAGGACGTCGGCAACTGAGGTCAGCAACAGGAAGGCCACCGGGAACTCTCCCCGGTGGCCTTCGTCTTGTTTCACGCGCTGATCGCCGACGCCTCAACCAACGCGCGCCGCACGGCCTTGCGATCCACGCCCATGCTCTGCGCGATCGCTCGCATCGAGACGCCGCCGAGGTGGAGCCGCACCGCGTCGGCTGCCTCGTCTGCTCCGAGTCCCGGACGGCGACGCCCGACGCGGCGCCGCGTGAGGTGCGCCGACACGGTGGCGCGATGCACTCCGTACCTGTCTGCCAGCTCGTTGACCGTCGTACCGTCGAGGTAGTCGTCAACGAGCCGGTCGACCTCAGCAGCGGTGAGAAAGGTTTGAAGCTGTTCAATCCTCCGAACCACGGTGCCCCGAGAGTCCTCCATCGGGGCGGTTTCCGGGCGCTGGGACACCCGGTAGACGCCGCGCTTCCAGCGTGTGACCAGGGTCTTTAGGCGCGGGGCGAGGTTGGCGAACGTACTACGCAGGGACCCCAAACGGGTCAGGTGTGAACTTGCGACCAAGGGGCCACCCTTGGTCGCGGTTCGCGCCTGGCCCATTTTCTTCGCCTCGGCGGCCCAGCTCAGGGCGTCGGCGTGGAGGCCGGAGAGGCTCAGTCCGTCATACGGGT
>NZ_JARKPQ010000287.1 GCF_029975155.1 Propionicimonas sp.
GTCGATCGCCTCGCCGACGACCCCCAGCGCGGTGTCGAACGCGCGCGCGATCTGGTCGGTGACCACGTAGTCGTCCAGCGTGCGGTCCAGGTGCGCGGCGTCGACGCTCTCGGTGAGCCGCAGCACGTAGTCGGCGCTCGAAGTGGTCTCGGGGATGGTGAAGATGTCACGCAGCAGGGCACTCACGAACGGGCCCTCCTTCCGCGGGTCAGTGGCGCGGGACGCAAGCGCCCGCGTGAGGATGCTGCGGGACGCCAGCGCGCCAAGTCGTCCAGGGTGACGCCGAGGGCCTGGCAATGGCCCCGGAGTTGTTCGCCGCAGAACGCGGCCGGGCTGATGCCGAACAGCGGGTCGACGGACGCGTGCCACTGCTCGACCCAGGGTTGCAGTTCGGCCATCCCCGCGACCAGCGGGACCAGCGTCGAGTCGTCGGCGCCCTCGGCCTGGCGTTGCTGGATGATCGTGGCCAGAGCGAGGGACTGCTGGGCGTGGTCCCAGCCCGCCCAGCCGAGCAGCGGCGTCGGGTCGGTCTCCCGCCCTGCGCCCGGGTAGAGGATGAAGCGCTCCTTGGGCACGTCGAGCTTGCCGCGGGCCGACCAGTACGACTGCTTGCGGAAGTCGGCGTTGGTGTACTTCGGCGGCACCGGGATGGCCAGGGTCTCGCCGGCATCCTCGCGCCGCTGCAGCGCCCAGGTGTGCTGCCACTCGGCGGACTTGCGCAACCCCGAATCCTTCAACCGGAACGCGGCCAGGTAGGGCACGGCCTCGGGGTCGAGCAGCGTGGTCAGCGCCTCGGTGAGGTTGACGTCACGGCGGCGCTGCCACAACTCGACGACGCCACGGAACTCGGCGTCCCGGCCGAGCACGTCGGCCAACTGGCTGACCGACTGCGGAGTCGGGTGGCCCTGCGCACTGAACCACAACTCCCGGTTCTCCACTCGGTCGAGCAGCCAGCCGCGCAGCGCGGTCTCGGCCTGCTTGTCGAACGGTTCGGACGCCCAACGCCGCTTGAACTCGGGAGCCTCCAGCAGCCGGATCGCATCCACGGACCCGATCGCGTCGATGCGCCGCTGGACGAGGTCGCGGTAGGCGGCCGGCCAATGGGTCGGGATCTCGGTGATCGGGGTGGACCCGTGCCGGGAGAACCACGAGGTGTCATCCTCACCGGCAGCGATCTTGCGGGCGAGGACGATCTCGAACGCGCGCTCGCCAAGCTTCACTAGTGGGGGTTCGTCGTCGTAGGTGAGCGCCTCATCCAGCAGCCCGTAGGACGCGTACACCTCCCAGTCCAGTTCCTCCTGGTGGGCGATCATCTGGTTTCGGAGGGACGTCTGGGCGGCTTCGGCGTCGCGGAGCAGTTCAGCGGTCGGGGTGGTGGATTCGATGAGCGTTGCGACTTGGTGGCGGGTGAGTTGCTGGGCAAGGGTGTCGAGAATGCGGGCGCGCTCCAGCGGGAGGGCCTTCGGGAGCGGGAAGTCCTGCAGGGTCGTGCCAGTGAACTCGTAGAAGTTCTCCCACGCCACGGTCGTCTGGCGAGCCCCCTTCTGGTCAACCGTGCTGCCCTTGTTGTGGCTGTTCTGCTTCAACCAGAAACAGGCGGTCGACGAGTTCAGGACACCGAGCAGCCTCAGGTGATCGTCCTCGGACGCCTCCGCCGGCAGCTTGATCACCGGTGCCGACTGCTTGAACACCTTGCCGCCCCGGTCGAGGACGAAGTGGTTGTGCGTCGCCACGAACGCGAATGCGATGAGCATCGACGCGTTGAGCCGGGTTGGGTTCGGAAGAATGTAGTCCGTGGGGCATTGGTCCCGATCAGCACGCGTCTTGCCGAAAGCCAACCCGGCGGCGAGGGTCGTCCGCAGCGGCCAGAACGACGCAGTGTCGATCAGGCCGATGAGTGACTCACCATTGCAATAGGGATAGGCGGCCCTCAGGAACCCTTGCACTCTGAAGTCCCTGACAGCTTCGCCTTCGATGAAGGGGCGGGTCGGCACGCCTTCTCTGTTCCACGAGTGGGGCTGACGTTCACCTTCGCCAACAAACGCTGCGTCTTCGCCGGTGATGGCCGCGAATCCAATGGATTCGACGCGAGACGCCAGTGCGGACGCCTGGGCGGATTCGACCGTCGTAAGGACGGAAGGCGCTCCACCACCTGTGAGCGACCAAGGGTGTGTCGCGAACCTGCCTCTTTCCATGTCGGCGACCGAGATCCACGGGTCAGAATACCCGGGCTCGTCGTGGTGCTCCCGGATTGATGTCCAGACCAGTCCTTCGGCAGCACGGGCAGGACGACCCGGCTCTCCCCGAATCCCTAGGACCGCGCGGACGGAGGCCGATTGTCGTGTCTGGTTCTGCCCGATCAGGATCACGGTGGGCGTCCCATGGCCTGGAATGTAGGCGCCCGAGGTGTCGATGACGAGCCGCAGATCGAGTTTGGCAAGAAGGTCCTCGATCACGGGAGTGCCGAACTCCCGCTTCATGAAGGCGTTCGACGTGATCTGGCCCACCCACCCGGCGGGTTCCCCATTCTCGGGGCGCTTGGCGAGTCCGAACAGGAGCTCCATGAACGGCGCAGTCAGCTGGTACTTGCCCTTGAGGTGGGCGAACTTCCCGCGATACGAGGCGCTGAGCTTGCGGTCCTTGACGGTGATGTACGGCGGGTTCGCGACGACTGCGTCGTACTGCCCCAGAAGGAGGGAATCATCGAGGGCGTCCGCATGTTCAGTCGAGTAGGCAAAGCTCTCCTCGGCGCCGAACAGTCCCTCTTGGTCGTGACTGAACCACAACGAGTCCCCGGCCAACACATTGATCCGGAATCTGGGCGCCCGCTCCAGCGACGTCTCTCCGATCGCTTTCAATGCCGCAGCGGTCAGCCGGAATTTCGCGATCGCCACCGCGAACGGGTTGAGGTCCACACCCCACACGGCATCCAACGCCTTCTGCACTCGCTCCCGCACCCCCAGCGCAGGCGCCTCGGCGTCCCAGCGTGCCAGAATGCGCCGGAACGCACCGAGCAGGAAGTGCCCCGACCCGCACGCGGGGTCGATCATCTTGAACCCGTCGAGCGACCGGTCGGCCAGCGCGGGGGTCAGCGTCCGGTCGAGGATGAACTCCTCGACGAACTCGGGGGTCTGCAGCAGGGCGTAGGTCTTCTTGGCGTGGTCGGAAAGGTCCTGGTAGAGGTCGCCGAGGAAGCGGGTGTCCAGGCTCGGGTCGGTGAAGTCATGCGTTAGCGCGCCGGAATCGTCGCGGCGCCGCCAGAACTCCAGCAGCCGGGTGACGGCCTGGCCCGACGGCGACACGGTGTGCAGCATGGCCTGGTCGTCCACCAGCCCGGCCGTCGCTGGCGTCGCGGCGAGGTGGCCGATGGCCTGGGCGAGCCACTCGCGGTCGGTCTCCTCGCCATGGCTGCGGAAGAAGGCCAGTTGCGCGTCCAGCGCCTCCTGCCGCCGCTCGGGTGGACCCGAGATCCACACCGGGCCGAGCAGCCGGTTGTCCTCGCAGAATCGGACGAACACGCTCGTCAGCACCCACGACACCGCGGCCTGGGTGATCCGGTCGTCGGCCCACGCGGTGTAGCTGGCGGCGGTCCGGTCACCGGCCAGCGCGGCGGCGTGCTCGGCCCGCCACGGGCCGTCGAACTCGGGCCGCGTGATGCGGTCGCGCAGGTCGTCCTCCAGCGCCAGAACCTGCTTCTTCAGGTCTGCGACCAGGGCGTCGGCGGCGATCACTTGGGGAGTCCTTCCGGGGCGGGGGTGCGGGCGTCCCGGAAGGCTGCGTCCTGGGTTGCGTCGTCCTGGGTGCCCGCGTCCTGGGGGGTGCTGCGGTGGGCCAGGATCCACTCGGGCGGTACCGACACGTACTGGCTGGGTGCGGTCAGCGGCAGCGGGCGGCCGTCGACGACCGGGCCGACGCGGCCGTGCAGTTGCGGCACCACCAGCCAGATGGCGGTCGGGCGTGCGGTGGCCAGGTCGAGCCAGTCGGTCAGGAGGTCGAGTGCGTCGTAGCGGGCCAGCAGCGACGCGTCCACGAGCACCACCGGACGACCGTTCGCGTCCGCAAGCGCGTCTTCGACGGCCTGGCGGACGGCGGGCAGCGACCGCTGCACGAGTGCCCGCAACCCCTGATAGGGCCGCGACCCCGGTACATCGGCGTCCGCCCCGAGCACCTCGGACCACGGGACGCCGACGTCGGCGGCCGTGGCGTGCAGCGCGTCCATCAGGGTGTGGGTGAGGTCGACCTCGACGACGTCGAAGTCGGTGCGCAGCAGCGTCAGGAAGCGCTCCAGATACAGGGCGCCCACGCCGAGGGCGACGAACGAGCGGCTGCGGCGGCTGTCGGCCAGCCGCTGCCCGACCGCGCCCGGCCCGATCGCGCCGATCGCGGACGGCAGGTTCGTCCTCGGCCGCGAGTCCAGGCCGGTGGTGTCACCGCCGCGGACGGCCGGGGCCAGGTAGGTACGGCGGTCGTCGTCCCAGCGCAGGCTGAGCGCCTGCTGGACGATCGGGTCGAGGTCGGGGCGGGTCGGCAGCGGCGCCAGATCGGGGAACCGGGCGCCGACGCGCTCGCGCAAGTCCTCGGCCTTGTAGGCCTGACCCGGGAGCACGGCTGGGATGGCGCGCCGCAGCGCCGCCATCGGCGTGAGGTCGCGGTGGTGCAGCTCGCCGGCGGCGGATGCCCCGGCGTGGCGGGACAGCTGGGCGCCCAACCGGGC
>NZ_JARKPQ010000297.1 GCF_029975155.1 Propionicimonas sp.
GGTCGTGGTCGTCGCCGTCGTCGGCGCCAAGGTCGGTGTCCTCACGTCCTCATCCCTTCACCACGGTCTGGAGTTCGCCGATCGTGACCACGACCGAGCTCGTGTACGTCTGGTTGATGACACCGGACTCGCCGATCCCGGCCCAGTTGATGGTCCAGTAGCTCGTCGCGGTGACCGTGTAGGTGCCCTGCTTCGTGTAGCGGTAGCCGCAATCCGGCGACGCCGACATCCCGAACGAGTCGGTGTACGAGGTGCCCGTGGACGTGCACGCGACGGTCCCGCCGTCGCCCATGCTCCAGACCACCTGGGTGACCTTGCCGGTCGCGGTGACGGAGTAGCCGCCCGCCGACGCGGTCTTCGTGTTCGGCCCCCACGTGCTTGCGTCCGGGAAGGCCACCCACAGCCAGATCGGCAGCCCCACGAGGCCCACCGAGCCCGGCGAGGGATCCGGCGCCATCCCGATCGAGACCGCACGGAGACGCATCTGGGTCACCGCCTGCAGTGCCAGCACTCTGGGGTCAGGGATGACGCCGGGGGCCGCGTCCGCCCAGAAGAGGTAGGAGCCCGGGCCGGACCAGATTCCTGACCCTGAGCAGCGGTAGATCGATCCGGTCGTGTTCCCGCTCCACACCGCGTCAGTCAGCGGCGGGGCCGGCGACTCCGCCTTGATGTAGCAGGCGCGAGTATTGCTCCAGGTCCCCAACTCGGCGTCGAAACACGGGACCTCACGGGGCGGCATTTCCTGCGTCACGCAGGCCACGGGGTCGCTGCTGCCGGAGTGGGAGTTCTTCAGCGGAGCAGCGGGACCCGACCCGCCGTAGCCGGGGACGCCGACCCCACAGGCGACTCCCCAGCTCGCTCCTTCGCAGCCGGCCTCCGCGTAGGCGGGTGAGGCCGTGAGCGGCGCGATCGTGAGCGCAAGACAGAGTGCGAGCGCCGCGATCAGCTTCGTCAACATGATCCGAGGACCTCGTCCTTGGTGATCTGCATATTCGTGCCGACCAGTTGCACGGTGCTCTCGTGTGAGAGACGTGGTTGCGGGGCTGGGGTGACTGGCTGGCCGTCCTTGTCCATGAGGATGGCCTCGCTGCGATCGACGCACGAGGTGACGACCCACCCGTCGCCCTTGGCCAGGGCGCTCTGGGACGGGATCTTCGTGGCTCCGACCTACACCTGCCCCCGCTGGCGGACCGTGGTCAACATCACCTGCAGGCTGCTCAGCGCCTCGCCCGAGGCAAGGGTGTCGAGCTCGTTGATGCTCTTGCTCGAGTCGACCAAGAGACCGTCGAGGGTCTGCCACAGCAGTACGACTCGCGCCTTCGCATCCTCGAGCTCCTGGTCTTCGGGGCTGAGGGTCGGTGTCGGCGTCACCGTGGGTGACTGCGACTGCGACGGCGACGGGCCCGTCGGTGTCGGGCTGTTGGTGGGCGCGGCAGTGCAGCCACCGATCAGTGCAGCGGCCATGATGGCTCCCACTGCTCTGGTCGCCAGTCCTTGGTGGGTCATCCCATCCTCCTTCGCCTAAGGGCCATAACGGGGCGCGGAGGCACCTCGCGGACATCCTGTGCGTGGTGATTTCTCGTGGAAGGCGGCAGCGCCGATCCCGGAGGCGCTCGGCGCTCGTGTGGCGCTGTCGCGGGTACTGCCAATGTCAGAAGCGGCCATCGCTGGCTCCAAGCTCTCCAGGGGGTGGACCTTGTACGGGAAGGCTAAGCATGGATTTCGGCGATCTTGCGGATTTCGAGCTTCGTCCCTCTGCGTGTCACGCTAGCACATCTATACCGTTTAGCGGTATAGATTGCTCATCGTGTCTCGTCTCCCCTTGCCGCGGACCACTGAAACAATGGGCGTGTGCCTGCCTACTCCTACGCCCCGCTCCCCGGCGAGTTGGACGCGTTGGTCGGCATGGGAATGAACCGCGTCAAGCTCGCGATCGCTGTCGCGTTGGCCGAGCATGGGGGGCGTCTCAGCACTCCGGAGCTTGTCGCCGCGCTCGGTGAGGGCGTGGCCGGTACCACGATCGCGCGCAACCTCAACGAACTCGAGGACCACGGCTACGTCACCGGCGACGTTCCCCGCGACGAGCGCCGCCGCCGGCGTACGCACTGGACGCTCAACCACGAGACGATCCACGCCGACCTGCGCGCGCTCATCCAAGCCACCACACCCTCCGCCGAATCCCCGCCCGGGTCGGACTGAGGGGCGGCGGGATTCGTGCGAATTGGGTTACGGTCGACCCCGATCCGGGCGCGGACGTCCTAACTCCAGTTCCGCAAGGCTCGACGGGCACACGAGGGCGTACCGCAGCGAGGCCGGAGCGCTTTGGTCCGATCACCGCGCATGCCGACCTGCATCAAGATGCCCCTCACGGTTGTTCTTCGATGTCAGTGCGTCTCATCGACTGCGCAACCCCGCTCCCACAAGGGCTGACTGCTCGCCGCTCGCCCGGAAAGCGGCCCTGCTCCCTCAGGAATACTGGCCATGGGGCTGCGGCCAGGAGGACGTCGAGCTGGTCTGGTGTCCTTTGAGCCCCGCTTGGGCCCAGGAAGGGACAGTGCCATGACCATGCGAACCTACGAGTCGTTGCCTACGGCCGCCGCCCGGATCGGGGTGAGCGTGAAGACCATCCGCCGGCGAATCGCCGAGGGCGTCCTCCCTGTGTACCGGTGCGGCCGCATCCTCAGACTCGACCCGGAGGATGTCGACGCTATGTTCAGTCGGTACCCGCAGTGGACGACGTCCGAATCCCACTCCGCGGGGCGCCGTTCGGCGCGCCCAGCGTCCTAGTCTGACCTCACTGGGCCGACGAGACCGTTCTCCCGAGACGCGACACAATGACGGGCCTTCTCGCCTCCCGCTCCCGATCGACAGCCGACAAGGATGCGCTTC
>NZ_JARKPQ010000308.1 GCF_029975155.1 Propionicimonas sp.
CGGTTCCTGCCGAAAGATCCCCACCCGGCAATCGTGGCCGCGTCACAATTGCCGGGTGACAACAGGCCGAGCGTGGTGCCGTTCACAGCGGAGCGGATCGGTCCAGCGTGGGCGTGGCGAGCCCCCGTCGACTGCGCCGCACATCGAGTCGTGCTCGGCACGATGGCGTTGCTCGCCGACCACCGAGGCGTCTGCCTGGCGCCCAGAACCACGATCGCTGCCCGGTCGCTGCTCTCCCGCCGTTCGACCGACCGCATCCTTCGAGACCTCGAGGAACAAGGCTGGATCGAACGGGAGTCCCGGCGTCGGGGACAGCGCGCGGCAGAGGCACGACTGGGTCTATCCCGCGAGTTCCTCACCATCGCAGGTGCGCCACCACCTGGCAGCCTTTACCTTGAGGCCGAGCCGCCGCCCAGCGCGGCTCCCCAACCAGTGGCCAGGCAGACGATCGGCCGGGACGATGATGATCTTGCCTGGATGATCAGAGACGCCGTCGATGCGGGATGGTCGGGTGCGGCTGCTGAACGGCTTGCGGATGCCGTGATGACATGGCTGACGACACGCGCGTCCAGACTCATTCGACGCAGGATCGCGTTCACCGCCCGGGACTCGGTCGCTGACACCGCAACAATCGCCTGGAGAGTGCTGCGTGAATGCGCTGGACAGTTGATGGCAGCTGACCGGCCGTGGGGGCTGCTCGCCACGATCGTGGCGGCCCGGTCAGCACGCGAAGACGAGACTGCCCGTGGCGTCGTCGACCCGGGAAAGACGGGCAAGATCCAAGGCTTTGGCCTGGCCGACGATTGGGAACTCGACCGCATCCCCGCGGCTCGCGACGAGCAGTTGAGAGGCAGATCTCTTGGGCTGGACGATATCGCTGATGCTCCCGTCATGGACGACCTCGTCGTCCAGCTCGCCGCCCACGGTGTCGATCCCGGCCTGGCATGGCCGGTACTGTGCCGATGCGTCGAGATCGCCCTGCATACGTCGCAGAGCCGCAGGCACACCGCTGCGCGCAACGACTACCAACTCGAGCTCCTCGGCCTGACCCCAAGCGAGGCATCGGCCTGGATGAACCTGGTGACTGGCACCCGTCGCGGAGGACAACAGGTCTCGGCGCTCCTGCAGGCAGGCATCCCGTTGGCTGAGGCGGTTCCTCCGGGCTGGATCGCCGCGATCACGGCCGCATGAACGTGCCAGCACTCATTCGACCAGTTCGTAGTCGCTCATCGCCCGGGCGACGGTGATCGTTTCTCGGACCTTCCACAGGTGGAAGTCGGGTGGGCAGTTGTCCAAGACCATACGAGCTGCGGCCTCGGTCTCGAAGAGCCGGGCAGTCGAGCGCAGGTCTGAACCCCATTCGGGGTCCGGGAACGGCGCGACCAGCACGCCATTGAGTACCAGACATACGAGGAAAGGCTGGATGCGGCCACGTACACCGCCGAGCTCAAGGCCGCACGCAAAGCACTCGCGGACTTCCCCGATAGCCCCTCACCCGACGACGATTTCTCAGAGATGGTCCGCGA
>NZ_JARKPQ010000317.1 GCF_029975155.1 Propionicimonas sp.
GCGGGCGTCCTCGTTGCCTTTGGCGTACACCAGATGACCGACCGGCAACCCAAGCACCGTGCAGTAGGCAAGCATCTGGTAGAGATCGGCCTGCGGGAATCCGCTGGGCTTCTCGGCCTTGTACTTGGCGTCGACCACCACTCGCGGGACGCCGGCGTCCGCCCACACGAAGTCCGGACGCACCGGCACCGCTTCGGCCTCGTCCAGGTGGGTGCGGTACTGCAACCGCGAACGCCCACCGAGCGGCTTGAACGCCTCCCGCAAGGCAACCGTGACGAAGTCCTCGAAGATCGTCGCCATGTTGAACAGATAGCCCGACACCAGCAGGTCGCCCACCCGCTGTTCGAACGACCGCCCCGCCAGCACCAACTCCGCCAACTCCAACGCGGGCACGTACCGGGCGTTCAGCCGCGACGCCACCCACGAAGGCCGGGCACAGTCCCGCCCCGGTGCGGTTACATCCGCCAACTGCAACCGCAGCCGCTGCAACCCCGCCCGATGCCGGACGCCGACCCCCGGCGTGCGCAACAACTGCTTCACCGCCGCCAACAGCACCTGGTTCTCGGCGATGTCGACGGTGAACTCGTCGTAGCGCACCTCGAGCGGGATACTCCGCCCCCAGCGGCGCCGCAACTGGTCCGCCTCCCGCACCCGCCCGCGCAAGACCGCCGAGGTCTCGTCCACGGTGACATAACCCTTGAGCAGCCCCTGCTCCAGCGCCCGCTTCGCCAACCGCACGAACGCGTCTGCGAGGGCCTCGGGCAGGTCGGCGTCGGCGTCCAACTGAACCCCGTTGTCGCGCCAGAAGTCCGGGCGCCGCGCGTACCCCATCAAGAACACCAGCCGGCTGATGTCGATCTTCGGCTCGATCACCACCTGCAACCCGGCCACCGTGACGACGCCGATCTGACTGCCGGGTGTCAGTTCCCACCAGCCCGGGCGGTCGGTCGGCGAGACTTGGACGACCGCTGCGGCGGTGAGGGCATCGACGACATCGCGCCGCAGCTCGACCAGACGCGCAGAGTCGCCCTCACGCAGGATCAGCGGGTTCGTCACCATCGATCCCCGCCTGCTCGGAAGCCAACCGGCCGGCCACGCGGGACCGGATCGTGTCGAGCCCATACCGCGCCCGCACGTCGATGCCGTCGCCGTAGTGGTGTTCCTCCAACAGCGGCAGGATCGCCGTCCGCCACGCCCGCTCCAGACCGCCCTGTTCGTGCACCGCCTTCCGCATGAAGTACGACGGGCCGATCTTGAAGTCCGGATCCTCGATCCGCCGGTTCAATTCCTCCAACAGATCCGCGATCCCCATATCAAGGTCGGACGCCGCCAGCCACCTGCGCAAAACACCGTTGGTGGGCGGCTCGGACGGGTGCAGCGGCACGAACGCGAACCTGCGACGCATCGCCGCGTCCACCAGGGCGATCGAACGGTCCGCGGTGTTCATCGTGCCGATGATGAACACGTTCTCCGGGAGCGTGAACCCGATGTCGTCATCGGTGGCATACA
>NZ_JARKPQ010000341.1 GCF_029975155.1 Propionicimonas sp.
CCCGGCTCACCGGACGCGGTTCCGGCGCGTCCATCCGCGGCCAGGTGCTGACCCGCCTCGACCCGGACGCCTTCGCCGAACTGCTGCAGGGCCACCGCGTCCTGGCCGTCTCCGGCACCAACGGCAAGACCACCACCACCCACCTGCTCGCCGCCGCCGTGCGCACCGGGCTCGGCACCGCCGCCCGCCGCCTGGTCACCAACGCCGACGGCGCCAACCTGCACTACGGCATCGCCTCCGCGCTCAGCCAGCAGCCGAAGGCCGACATCGCGGTGCTGGAGACCGACGAACGGGTGGTGTCCGACGTGATCGCGCACGCCCGTCCCGAGATCCTGGTGCTGCTGAACTTCAGCCGCGACCAGCTCGACCGACACCACGAGATCAAGGCGCTGGGCCGGGCGTGGCGGCACGCGCTCGACGCGGCCGGCGAATCCGGTCCGACGATCGTCGCGAACGCCAGCGACCCTCTCGTCGTGTGGTCCGCCGGGACGGCCGCCCGGGTCATCTGGGTGGAGACCGCGACCACCTGGAGCGCGGACGGAGCCCTGTGTCCCGCGTGCGGGACGGTGCTGCGCCGCGTCCCCGCAGACGACCGTGACCACTGGGACTGCCCCGGCTGCGAGCTCACCCAGCCCGACGCCGGCTACCGCGTCGACGGCGACCACATCGTGCTCCCGAACGGAACCATGGTGCACCCCGACCTCCAGGTGCCCGGTTCGTTCAACGTCTCCAACGCCGCCTGCGCTCTCGCGGCCGCGATCGAGTTCGGCGTCCCGCTGCCGGACGCCCTGGCCGGCATGCACACCGTCACCGCACCCGCCGGGCGGTTCGCCACCGCGTCCTTCGGTCACACCCGGGCGCGCCTGCTGCTGGCCAAGAATCCTGCCGGCTGGGCCGAGGCGCTGCCGCTGGCCACGTCCGACCCGGTGATCCTCGCGATCGACTCGGTGGCCGCGGACGGCAAGGACGTCTCCTGGCTGTGGGACGTCGACTACGAGCAACTCGTCGGCCGCCGCGTGGTCTGCACGGGCCCGCGGGCCCAGGACCTCGCCGTCCGGCTCGGCTACGCCGGCGTCGACCACGAGGTGGTGCCGGACCTGCGCGCCGCGCTCGGCGACCGGGAGTCGCCCGTGGATGTGGTCGCGACCTATACCCCGTTCCAGAAGCTGCTGAAGATGGCGGGTCTGCGATGAGTGCCCCGGTCGAGATCGTCCTGCTCTACCAGTCGCTGCTGGGCATCTACGGCGACCGCGGCAACGCGATGGTGCTGCGGCAGCGGCTCGCGTGGCGCGGCATCGACGCCACCCTGACGATCGTCGAGCCGGGTGACTCCGTCCCGACCACCGGCGCGGTGTACCTGCTCGGCGGCGGCGAGGACGCGGCCCAGACCTCCGCCGTGCGGGCCCTCAAGGCCGACGGCCACCTGTTCGGGGCCATCGAGCGCGGCGCGGTGCTGTTCGCCGTCTGCGCGGGCTACCAGATCGCCGGACGCACGTTCACCGTCGGCGAGAACGACGACGTGATCGATGGACTCGGCCTGCTCGACGTCACCACCACCCGCGGCACGGAACGGGCGGTGGGCGAGGTGCTGAGCACCTGGACGAAGCCGGACGGGACCGAGAGCCTGCTCACCGGCTTCGAGAACCACGGTGGCTTCACCTACCTCGGCCCGGACGCCACGCCGCTGGCCCGGGTGGAGATCGGCGTCGGCAACTCCGGCGACGGGACGGACGGCGCCGTGCAGGGCACCGTGCTCGGCATCTACCCGCACGGGCCGATCCTCGCGCGCAACCCCGACCTCGCCGACCATCTGCTCGAGCTGGCCCTCGGTCACGACCTGGACCCCCTGCCGAACCCGGAGCTGGACGAACTCCGCCGCCAGCGGATCGCCGCGGTCCGGAAGGCCGGGCTGCGGCGGTAGGCGGCCGGGCATCCCGGTCGCCGGTCCAGGAGGGCTCGGCTGGGGTCTGCTACCGGAGCAGCCAGCGGCGGGCGAGACGCAGCGTGCGCACCTCGAAGGGCCGCAGCTCCAGCGGGACGACCGCTCGGCCGCCGGTCAGGTCGGCCTCGACCGGCCCGCCGAGCGGCTCCTCCAGCAGCGAGGCCTCCCTCGCCGAGGCGTAGTCACCCCGCAGGGTGAGCGTGCCGTGGGCGCGGCGTCCGAGCGCCTCGTAGACCCGCACCACCAGGTCGCCGGACCGGTCGTGGGCGAGCGTGGCGTTGGCCAGGACGATCCCGTCGTCGGCGATCGCGGCCAGCGGCTCAAACCCCCGTCCGCCCGTGACGACCCGCTGCGGGGAGTTCAGCAGCGCGCCGGCGGCCGTCGCGGCCGCGACGTCGGCGCCGATCACCAGGCCGTAGGTCATCGTCTGCCGGCCCTGGTCGGTCTCGGGGTCGGGGAAGCGGGGCGCGCGCAGCAGCGAGAGCCGCACCGTGGTGGTGACGTTCGCCTCGTCCACGCTCCTGGTGACGTCGTGGCCGTAGAGGGAGTCGTTGACCAGCGCGGCGCCGATCGGGGCACCGGGAGCGGACTCCTCCGCGGCGAGCACGAAGCGGTGCATGGAGGTCTCGAACTTCGCCGCCTCCCAGCTGGTGTTGGTGTGGGTCACCCGGCGCTGGTAGCCGTACTGCGTCTCGGCCAGGGTGTGGTCGGCCCGGATGTCGAAGGGGAAGGCGACCTTGAGGAACTTCTCCGTCTCGTGCCAGTCGATCGCGGTCTCGAAGCGCAGCGTCCGCGAACCCGGCTCCAGGACGATCCGCTGGCTCAGCCGCGAGGCGGAGAAGGCACGCTCCAGGGTGAGGACCGCCCGCCCGTCGGCGAGCTCGCCGGTGACCGAGGCGCCGTCGCGCAGCTCGGTGACCATGGCGCGGTAGTGGCGGTCGACGTCCCAGGCGTCCCACATGTTCGGGAAGTCCTGGTGGAGCTGGAAGAGGTTGCCCTCCGCCCCCGGCGCGATCACGTCGTGCCCGGTGGCGAGGTCGCGGGCGGAGGTGATGGTGCCCGCCGCCGAGACGTGCACCTCGACGAGGCCGTTGGCCAGGACGTGGCCGCCGTCGCTGGACGGGGTCAGCGTGACCGGCGCGAGCGTGGCCCGGCCCGCGTCCACCGTGGCCCGCTCGACCGCGCCGCCGGGCGGGACGGCGTCCCGGCCGAAGGCCGCCGGGTTGACCACGATCTCGTGATCACCCCCGCCGACCAGCGCGGCGAGCGCCCGGTCGATCAGCTCCTGCGCGGCCTGCTCGATCCGCCGGTACTCCGCGACGGCCTCGCGATGCACCCAGGCGATCGAGGTGCCGGGGAGGATGTCGTGGAACTGGAGCAGGAGGACCTGCTTCCACAGCGCGTCGAGCTCGCCGTGGGGGAACTCGTACCCGGCCTCCAGCGCCGCCTGCGTGGACCAGAGCTCGGCCTCGCCCAACAGCCACTCGCTGCGCCGGTTGCCCTGCTTCGTCCGGTGCTGGGAGGTCAGCGTGGCCCGGTGCAGCTCCAGGTAGAGCTCGCCCGCCCAGACCGCGGGATCGGGCAGCTCGGCCATCGCACGCTCGAAGAAGGCCTCCGGATGCTCCCAGACGACCCGGGCGCTGCCCTCGAGGTCGCGCAGCCGGGACGCGCGGGCCACCATCTCCCGCGTGGTGCCGCCACCGCCGTCCCCCCAGCCGACCGGCGCGATCGAGCCGGTGGCCACCCGCGCCTCGCGGAACTGGCGCGAGGCCTTGGCCACCTCGGCGCCGGAGAGCTGGGAGTTGTAGGTGTCCATCGACGGGAAGTGGGTGAAGACCCGGGATCCGTCGATGCCCTCCCAGGCGAAGCTGTGGTGGGGGAAGACGTTGACCTGGTTCCAGGAGATCTTCTGGGTGAAGAACCACTCGAAGCCGGCCCGCGCGAGCAGCTGGGGCAGCGCGGGGGAATAGCCGAAGCTGTCCGGCAGCCAGACGCCGCGGCAGCGGATGCCGAACTCGGTCTCGAAGAAGCGCTGGCCGTAGAGGAACTGGCGCACCAGCGACTCCCCGCTCGGCATCACCGTGTCGCTCTCCACCCACATGCCGCCCAGCGGCAGGAAGCGTCCGCCGGCGACCGCGTCCCTGACCCGGCGGTACACCTCGGGGCGGTGCTCCTTGAGCCAGGCGTACTGCTGGGCGCTGGACATGCCGAAGACGAAGTCGTCCGTGTCCTCGATGAGCTCGGCCATCGACGACGAGGTGCGGGCCACCTTGCGGATGGTCTCCCGGACGGGCCACAGCCACGCCGAGTCGATGTGGGCATGCCCGACCGCGGAGATCCGGTGCTCGGACTCGCCCGCGGACGCCGCGAGCACCGGCGCGAGCACGGCCCGGGCGCGGGCGGCGGTGCCGGCGACGTCCTGCAGGTCGACGACGTCGAGGGCGTCGTCGAGCCCCTGGAGGATCCTGGCCCGCCGCGGCCCGGCCGGCAGTTCGGCCTGGAGCTCGAGCAGCACGTCGAGATCCATCGCCAGCTCGAACACCTCGGGCTCGAATACCGCGAGCTCGATCCGGCGCGTGGCGTAGAGCGGGCGCGGCGAGGAGGTGAGGATGTCGCCCTCCCGCGTGGGCTGGAAGGGCTGGTAGTCCAGCAGCACCGGGTTGGCGGCCGCCTCCAGGTAGAGCTCGACCTCCTCACCGCCCTCGGCCTCGCGGGCGATGGTCACGTACTGGTTGCGCGGGTTGAGCGACTTCACCGGCTTACCGTCCGAACGGTATACAAGCGCCTCGGCCTGGAAGCCGGTCATGTTGACGTCGAACCCGAGGTCGGCGAGGAGTTCGACCCGCCGACCGGCCCACTCCCGGGGCACGGTGCCGCGGACCCGGAACCAGGTGGTGCCCCACGCCGGACCCCACGGCTCGCCGAGCTGGCACGGCGCGTAGTCCAGCGCCAGGCCTTCGGCGGGAGGGACGGGTTCGCCGTCCAGGGGGTGCCATTCGAGGTTGACCTCAGCGCGATCGGAGTGGATCGCAGGCATGATGCGCTCGATGAGCACGCGGCGGACGCGACCGCGAGTGAGCTCCGTGTCGTCGTGCACGAATTCCTCCGGAGAAGAGTCAGGCGATGCTTGGCGGTGAGGGAAACACTGGCTCCGGCGTCGGACGCCGACCGAGCCGAATCACCTCGGGCTGGCCGAGGGGACGGAGACGGTGGTCATCACGGCATCGTCGGGCGCGGCCATCGTCACCCCCATATGGTATCCCGTTTGGCGCGGAGGAGCGGCATCGCCGAGCCGGCTGCGCAGCACGATCGGGCGGAAAGGGACGGCGGTCGTCCGACCAGGACGCGTCGTATATCGAGCGGGGGAACGACGAGGCGGTTCTCTCCGAGCCCGGCCCGCCGGTCACCCTGTCCGTCCGCGACTCGACCGCGCCTCCCGCCGCTCGCTGAAGTGCGTATTTCCCCTCGTCCCCCATCGGCGCACGATCGCAGCGACGGCAGGAGGACGAATGCGGATCTCAGTCTTGGGCACCGGAATGGTCGGCCAGGCGCTGGCAGGAGGTCTCTCCGCGCTGGGCCATGAGGTGGCGATCGGCACCCGCGACCCGCTGGTGGCGCTCGCCAGGACCGATCCCGGTGGTGTGGGTGCCTGGCGGGCCGGGCACCCGGACGTGGCGATCGAGGCGTTCGCGGACGCGGCGCGCGGCGCCGACCTGGTGGTCAACGCCCTCTCCGGCGATGCCTCGGTCACCGGCGTCGGTGCCGCCGCGGTCGCCGACGGCACCGTGCTGCTCGACGTCGCCAATCCCCTGGACGCCAGCGGTGGCATGCCGCCGCGACTGTTCGTGGCGAACACCGACTCCCTCGCCGAGCAGTTGCAGCGCACGTTCCCCGGCCTGCGGGTCGTGAAGAGCCTGAACACCATGACCGCCGCCCTGATGGTCGACCCCCGCCAGCTCGCGGACGGCGACTTCAGCACCTTCGTCTGTGGCGACGATCCTGAGGCGAAAGCCCTTGTCAACGGTCTGCTGCTGGCCCTGGGCCACCGCGACGTGATCGACCTCGGCGACATCATCGCCGCCCGCGGCATGGAAGCCATGATGCTGATCTGGCTACGCCTGTGGCCGGTCGTGGGCGGACCGGTGTTCACGTACCGGATCGTCCGCTGAGCCTCACAGGACGGTGAAGCCGGACGGCAGTCCGCCGCGTCCGGTGGCGGCGAGCAGCAGCATGCCCGCCGTCCCGCCGGCGACGGCCAGGTCGGAGAGCAGGCGCAGCGTCACCGCAGCGGGCAGCGGCGGCGGTTCCGTCGGCAGGCCGAGCGCCACCGCGAGATCGGCCGTGTGCACGGTGAGTTCGAGGACCCTGGTCGGCAGGTAGTCGACCAGCCGGATCCCGCCGACGATGCTGGTCAACAGCTCATCACCGGTCAGTCCGTCGACGAGCCGCAGCGCGCGTGCCGCGAGTTCGGCCACGGCAGCCACCGGATCGTCGCCGAGGGCAGCGCCCGCGTCCCGGCCGCGCTGCGCGACTCCCGGACCGGCAGAGATCGACCGGGTGGCTTCGTAGTAGGCCACTGCCGAGGCCACCTCCACTGCGGCCGGAGGCTGCGCGAGGTACGTCTCGACCGTGACCAGGGAGCGACTGGCGTGCCCGACCAGTGCCCGGACATCCCACTCCCCCAGACCGGGCTCGGCCCAGCGGTCGCCGACCTGAGCCAGCGTCGCCTGGAACCAGTCCGCGGCGTCGTGGTACGCACGCAGGGACTCCGACCAGCCGAAGCCCATGGTGTCAGCCGAGCAGCTTCGCCTTGGCCGCGGCGAACTCCGCCTCGGTCAGCAGTCCGGACTCCTTCATGGCGCCGAGCTGCTGTAGCTGGGCCAGGAAGTCCGGGGCCGCGGGTGCTGCCGGGGCCGGCGGCGCTGCCGGTGCGGCGGGGGCCGGCGGCGCCTGCAGCTGGGACACCTGGTTGCGCAGGTCGGCCAGCTCCGCCTGGGTGGCCTGCTTCGCCGCCTGTTCGTTGGCCACTGCCTGGGCCTTCGCCGCCTGCGACTGGGCGACGCTACCGGCCGCGGCCTGCGCGGTGCCGGCGATCACGGCGGTGCGTGCCATCGTGCCCAGAAGGCTGGGCCGACCCGTCCTGCGCCTCATCAGTTCTCCTCCTCGTCGGGGACGGTACGCGCGATCTCCTGCACGACGACGTCGGCCACGGCGACCTCGCCGAGCACCTCGCCACCGCTGTCCCGGACGGCTGCCAGCAGCGGCCGCACCCAGGTGTTCTCCAGGGCGAGCACGAGCGCCGCCCGACCGGGCGCGAGGCCCGCGGTGAGTTCGGCGACGTCCTCGTCGGCGAGCAGGCCCTCGATGTGGTCGACCAGCTCCACGAGCTCGTCCAGGCCGTCGACGTCGGCCACCTCGGCCAGTTCCAGACCGCCGCCGACATCGCGCCGGGCCAGCACGGCGTCCACGATGCGCACGGTGCCGCCGGACACGAGGGAACTCAGGACCCCCAGCACCGGGGTGTCCAGGCCTGCGTCGGGCAGTGTCAGCGTGACGATTTCAACGGGTCCGAGATCCACGTCCCCATCCTTTCCTCGATGTCCCGCAGGCTACACGGCGAGGACGACAATCAGGTTCCGCGGGCCATGGACACCCTCGACACGGCTCAGTTCGATGTCCGAGGTGGCCGACGGACCGCTGATCCAGGTGAGCGGCGCACCGTCGGTCACCGCCGGCGCCAGCCGAACGACGGACTCGGGCACGTCCGAGACCACCTGGTCGGCACGCACCACCACCAGATGGGTGTCCGGCACCAGGGTGAGCGCGCGGCGTCCCTGGTCGGCGGCGTGGTCGAGGACGATCGTGCCGGTCTCGGCGATCCCCACCGCGGCGGCGGTGACCACGGCGTCGATGGCGTCCAGTTCGCTGCGGGAGAGCTGCGGCTCGTCGTCATGGACGGTGATGCCGGCGGCGGCGATCGCATCCCGCCACGTCGCGTCCAGCCCTCCGGGCAGCACGGCCGACCGGACGCCGGCCTCGCCGAGCAGCCCGGCGACCCGGCCGGCGACGTCCGCGGCGGCGCAGCGCACCACCGTCGCCTTGTAGTCCTCGCACATCTCCACGAAACGCCCCAGCACGTCGGGCATCGGCGTGGCCCGGCCGTACTCCCACGCGATCGGCACGTCCGCGACCGGATCGGGCTGGACCACATCGGCCAGGGCGATCCGCACCCGGGACAGGATCTCCTCACGCGCGTTCATCGGCGTCCCTCCCCACGGGTCCGGCGCCACCATTCCCGGAACGACTCCTGCGCCGGCATCGGCAGGTCGCGGGCCCGCGTCCACGGCGACGCCGGCCAGGGCAGCGGCCCGAGATGACTGGTGTTCGGCAGCACTCGCGCGGCCAGCCCGGCCACGCGTTCGGCCAGCTCGAAGTGCCGCCGGTCGCTCAGCACCCAGCCGGCCAGCGCCATCGCCGTGGGCTCCAGTTTCGGCTTGCCGCGCTTGTGCTCGGCCACCTCGTGGCGCAGGTGGACCAGCATGTCGGGGATCGGGATCCGCACCGGGCAGACGTCGAAGCACGCCCCGCACAGGGTGGACGCGTACGGCAGCGAGGCGTCGATCGGCGACTCGATCCCGCGCAGCTGCGGGTTCAGCACCGCCCCGATCGGACCGGGGTACACCGAGCCGTAGGCGTGGCCGCCGACCCGCTCGTAGACCGGGCAGATGTTCAGGCACGCCGAACAGCGGATGCAGCGCAGCGCGGGTCGTCCGTCCGGGTCGGCGAGCGCCCGGGTGCGGCCGTTGTCGATCAGCACGACGTGCACGTCCTGGGGGCCGTCGCCGGGCGTGACTCCGGTCCACATGGACGTGTAGGGGTTCATCCGCTCACCGGTGGACGAGCGCGGCAGCAGCCGCAGGAACACCTCGAGGTCCGCGACCGTCGGCAGCACCTTCTCGATGCCGACCACGGAGATCAGCGTCTCCGGCAGGGTGAGGCACATCCGTCCGTTGCCCTCGGACTCGACGACCACCAGCGTGCCGGTCTCCGCGATCGCGAAGTTCGCGCCGGACACCGCCACCTTCGCCCGCAGGAACTTCTCCCGCAGGTGCCGGCGAGCCGCCCCGGCCAGTTCCGCCGGGTCGTCGGTGATGTCCTCCGGTGCCGGCGTGCCGTACTGCTTCATCTCGCGCAGGAAGATCTCGCGCACCTCGGCGCGGTTGCGGTGGATGGCCGGGACGAGGATGTGGCTGGGCCGATCGTGGCCCAGCTGGACGATCAGCTCGGCCAGATCGGTCTCCCAGGCCGCGATGCCGGCCTCTTCCAGGGCCTCGTTGAGCTCGATCTCCTGGGTGGCCATCGACTTGACCTTGACGACCTCGTCGGCACCCTTGGCACGCACCAGCTCGACGACGATCCGGTTGGCCTCGGCGGCGTCCCTGGCCCAGTGGACGGTCGCCCCCGCCCTGGTCAGCGAGTCCTCCAGCTGCACGAGGTAGGTGTCGAGGTGCCGCAGCGTGCGGTTCTTGACGGCCTCGCCGGCGAGCCGCAGCTCCTCCCATTCCGGCACCTCGGCGACCCGGTCGGCCCGCTTCGCCCGGATGGTGCCGGTGGCGTGCCGCAGGTTCTTGCGCAACTGCTCGTTGGCGAGCTGCACCTTCGCGTTGTCGGCGAACCTCGGCATGCCGAGGAAGGTGCCGGGCGGCGGGGCCGGCGTCCGGCGCTGGACGGGGGTGCTCACCGCGGGGTCCCCGCGGAGTCGTTCGGGGGGGCGCAGCGGAGGAGAAGAACTCCGTGGGGTGCTCATGCCGCACCCGCCTCGGTGGAGGCCAGGATCTCGGCCAGGTGGATGGTCTTCACCCCGGCGTTCTGCCGGTGCAACAGGCCGCCGATGTGCATCAGGCAGGCGTTGTCGCCGGTGACCAGGTACTCCGCGCCGGTCTCCATCACGTGTCTGGCCTTGTCGGCGCCCATCGCGACGGACACGTCCGGGTTCTTCACCGAGAACGTGCCGCCGAACCCGCAGCACTGGTCGGCCGCGGGCAGCGGGACGAGGTCGATCCCCTTCACCCGGCTGAGCAGCTGGTAGGGCCGGTCGCCCACCTTCGCCACCCGCACGGAGTGGCACGTGGGGTGGTAGGTCACCCGGTGCGGGAAGGACGCGCCCACGTCGGTGACGCCCAGCACATCGACGAGGAACTCGGTGAAGTCGTAGGTGCGGGCCACGACCCGCTCGGCCGCCGCCGCGAGCTTCTCGTCCCCGGCGTGGGCGGCGAGCATCGGGTGCTGGTGCCGCACGGCGCCCACGCACGACCCGGACGGGCCGACGATGTAGTCGTAGCCGGAGAAGGCCTTCACGTAGTTGCGGACGTCGGGCAGCGCCGCGTCGAAGTACCCGGTGTTGGTGAACATCTGGCCGCAGCAGGTCTGCTCGAAGGGGAACTCGACCCGGCAGCCGAGGCGTTCCAGCACGTCGACCACCGCTCTGGGGGTGCCGGGGAACATCATGTCGTTGATACAGGTGGCGAACAGGGCTACCGTCGGGCCGACTCCGTAACGTTGCGCCATCAGCAGTCCGCACTTCCTTGGTGGACCAGATCCGACCTATTGGTCAGACCAATAGGGACAGTCTCGCTCCCCCAACCGCAAACGTCAAGGGCCAACTTCTCTCCAGTGATCGCCGGCGGTGGTCGTCGGACTCCGATCGCGCGCCAGGCGCCTCTGGCATCGGTCACAATGTGCGGGTGACACCGACCCGCGAACGCGAGGGACTGCACGCCTACGAGGTGGTCCTGGCGCACATCGAGGCGGGGATCCTCGCGGGGACCCACCGTCCGGGCGATCAACTGCCGCCGGAGCGGGACCTCGCCGTCCAGCTCGCGGTGAGCCGCTCGGCGGTACGGGAGGCGATGCGGGTGCTGCAGACCCAGGGCCTGATCACCTCCAGCACCGGCCCCGGCCGTGGCACGCGGATCGCCCCGGCCCGCGGGCACGCGCTGGCGCGGATCTTCCAGCTGCACCTCTCCCTCTCCGACGCCGGCACCGCGGACCTCACCGAGACCCGCGTGGCCCTGGAACGGTCGTCGGCCGCACTGGCGGCCCAGCGGACGACCGCCCGCTCGGTACGGCGGCTGCGCGGGCTGATGGCCGCCATGGAGGACGCCGAGGAGGTCGACGAGTTCAACGACCTGGACACCGACTTCCACGTCCAGATCGCCAGGGCCGGCCAGAGCGAACTGGTCGCCGACCTCACCATCGCGATCCGGCAGGCGGTCCGGGAGGCGATCAGGACCGCGTCCGCAGCCATGCCGGACTGGCCCGCGCACCGCCAGCAGTTGCTCACCGAGCACGCCGAGATCCTCGCCGCGATCGAGTCCGGCGACCCCGCGACCGCCGCGACCCTCATCGAGCAGCACATCCGTCGCGCCTATGCCACCCTCGGCATCGCCCAGGCGCAACCCTGACGCTGTGCAGTTGCACGATATGGTTGTTGGTCTGACCTTTAAACGTTCTGGTCTTACCTATTGCCCCCGAACGTGCTAGGACTGCTGCCAGGTACG
Source organism: Propionicimonas sp. (assembly GCF_029975155.1). Taxonomy (GTDB): domain Bacteria; phylum Actinomycetota; class Actinomycetes; order Propionibacteriales; family Propionibacteriaceae; genus Propionicimonas. Next base: position 11,503 of record NZ_JARKPQ010000341.1, read on the forward strand.
ACGGCGTACTGCTTCAGCGAGAGAGGTGTGCTCACACGTGGAGACCTATCAGCAGTTCATCAACGGCGCCCTGGTCGACTCCCACTCGGCGGAGTGGATCGAGGTCGAGAACCCCTACACCAACGAGATCGTCGCTCGTGCTCCGAAGGGCGACGAGTGCGACGCCGACCGCGCGGTCGCGGCGGCGAAGGCCGCACAGCCGGCCTGGGCGAAGTGGGCGCCGGTCGCCCGTGCCGCCTACCTGAAGAAGTTCGCCCAGCTGATCCGCGACAACCGGGTCGAGCTGGCGAGGACCCTTGCCAGCGAGCAGGCCAAGATCATGCCGTTGGCGCAGGTCGAGATCGACGTCACCGCCGAGTACTTCGACTACTACGCGGGCTGGGCGCGCATCTACGAGGGCGAGATCATCAACTCCGACGACCCGCGCGAGAACATCCTGCTGTTCCAGAAGCCGATCGGCGTCGTCGCCGGCATCTGCCCGTGGAACTTCCCGTTCTTCGTGATGGCCCGGAAGGTGGCCCCCTCCCTGCTGGCCGGGTGCACGACGATCATCAAGCCGTCGTCGAACACCCCGGCGACGACGTTCGCCTTCGCGCGGCTGGCGGCGTCCCTCGACCTGCCCGCGGGTGTGCTGAACATCATCTCGGGCAGTGGCGCGACGATGGGCAAGGCGCTGGTGAGGCATCCGGACGTGGACATGGTCTCGCTCACGGGTTCGGTCGAGGCCGGGCAGGAGATCCTGCGCGATGCCGCGGACAAGGTGATGAAGACCTCACTCGAACTGGGCGGCAAGGCCCCCGCGATCGTCTTCCCGGACGCCGACCTCGACCTCGCGGTCTCCGGTGTCACCGACTCGCGACTGATCTACTCCGGCCAGGTGTGCAACTGCTGCGAGCGGGTCTACGTCCACGCGAGCATCTACGACGAGTTCGTGGCGAAACTGAAGGCGTCGTTCGAAGCCGCGGCCTACGGTGATCCGTTCGCCGACCCGGCACCGGCCTACAGCTCGCAGATCGACGCGGCTCAACTGGAGAAGATCGACGCGATGGTGCAGCGGGCAGTCGCCGCGGGCGCCGAAGTGGTCACCGGTGGCGGGCCGGCCGACCTCGGCAGTGGCTACTTCTACCAGCCCACCCTGCTCGCCGGCGCGACCCAGGACTCCGAGATCGTGCAGAAGGAGGTCTTCGGGCCGGTGTTGCCGATCGTGAAGTGGGACGACTACGACCAGGTCATCGCGGACGCCAATGACGTCGAGTACGGCCTGACCTCATCGATCTTCACCACCAACGTGAACACGGTGATGCAGGCCATCAAGGACCTCAACTTCGGTGAGACCTACGTCAACCGCGAGCACTTCGAGGGGATCCAGGGCTTCCACGCCGGGTGGCGGAAGTCGGGCATCGGCGGCGCGGACGGCAAGCACGGGCTCTACGAATACCTGCAGTCCCAGGTCGTCTACGTGCGCTACTGAACTCGTGCGGGCCCCGCGGTCACCCGTCGACGCTGTGCTCCAGTGGACGCGCGGTGGCCGCGGTGGTCCGCAGCGGCGTGTTCGGGAGCCTGCCCGACCCCGGACCGAACCGGGCACCCTCCTCCTCGGGAGCGGACTCACCCAGGTACGGTCCCTCCGTGGGCCCGAGGCGGGGCCCGGGATCGCGGGCCGGTCCCACATCCGCCGCCGGGTTCCTCCGGGCGCCCGGAACTCCGACGCCGTCATCGTTCGGGTTGCGCATCATGGGTCCTCCTTCGAACTGCCCGACACCGATACCCAACACCTGGACGGACCAATCCGTTCCAGGGTGGCGGCCGGGCCGCGGGAGAACTACTTCGCCTTGACCGTGACGGGAGTGCGGGCGGGCTCGATGGTGTCGTTGCCGAGGTACTTCACCACGATCTTGTGCTTGCCCGCCTTGCTGATCTTCGGGTACGTGAAGCGGGCCTGGCCCTTGCTCCCCGCGGTCAGCGGGATGCTCTTGAGCAGCTTGCCGTCCAGGAAGAAGCGCATGGTGCCGGTGGGCACGAGCCGGCTGGTGCTCGCGGCGACCGTCGCCTTCGCCACCACCCGGGTCTTCTTCCGCTTGATGGTCTTGGTGGACAGCTTGACGCTGAGCTTGCTGGCCGCCCTGATCACGGAGTAGCGGAAGGACGATGTCTTCGTCACCTCGCCGTCGGTGTAGCTGGCCGTGGTCTCGCCGGTGCCGACGGCCGTGGAGTCGAACCCCGACAGCGTGGCCGCGCTGGTGACCACCTTGGCGTAGGCGCCCTTGTCGTAGACGGCCTTCACCACCAGGCCCTTCGTGCTCAGGTTCTCCCCCACCCGGTAGGTCACCTTGGCCGGCGCGGTCACGGTCAGCCCGGTGAGCACGGGCGTGGTCGGCGGTGCGGAGACCAGCTTGTTGTACGCCGACGAGACCCCGAACAGGCTGGCGACATTGCCGGCGGTGTAGGCGACGGAGCTGTCCGACAGGGGCCCCTGACCGGCACCGGCCATGTCCGGATACGCCACGTTCGCGAGCCGTTCCATCGACCAGGCCTTGCCGGTGCCCTCCTGCACGAGGACGGACGCGGCGTCGAACAGCACGGACGCGCGACGCAGGTGCGACGAGTCCGAGATCAGGCTGTAGCTCGACGCATTCGATGTGGCCAGCAGCGCCATGGAGTTCTTGGCGTTCCCGATGGTGGACGAGGATTTCTTCTCGACCGCGATCCGTGATTCGTCGACACCCTTGGCGAGCAGCCATTTCCGACCGGCCTCGCCCTCGGTCACGCCATTCCGGGCGGCGCCGCCGCTCACCAGCACCGTGGCCGCCGGGTATTTCTGGAGGGCTTTCACCGCGAGCTTGAGCCGGCGCTCGAACTTGGCGCTCATCTTGCCGGACGAGGTCAGCGCCGAGCCCAGCACGACGAAGACGTGCCCCTTCCCCGGGAGCCCGCTCGGCACCGAGGTGTTCATCGTCATCGCGTTGTTGATCGAGGACCAGGAGGCGACGAAGCCGGACCACAGCTTCGCCTCCCACGCCGAGGTCGCCGCCATGGAACTGACCGCGAGGTCCCGGTCCGCGGTCTTGCCCGCCTGCTGGAAGTAGATCGCCCGTGCCTTCAGCGACGAGATCGACACGGTCTGCGCGGCGTGCGACGGCGCATCGGCCACCACCCCGCCCGTGACCGCGAGGAACGCCGTCGCCACCATCGTCGCGACCAGCGCGCGAGCCGTCCTGAACCGACCCATCGCCACCCTTCCGATATTCCGTCTGCGGGCACGCAAACATCACGAGAGCGCGCGTTTTTCGGCGTATCGCCGTCACGGGAAATGGACGGACAACGCCTTTTTCGGCAGTCCGGTCAAGGGTGCCGATATCGGCAGTCTGGCATGCCCGTCGGCCGCGGCGAGCATTTGGTTGAGACTTTCCGCCCTTGTGGTTGAGGGTTATCCGCTCACCACACGGCGGTCGCCAGCGCCAGCGCCGCCGGCAGCGTGAGCACGCTCAGCAACGTCGAGAGGCACAGCAGCCGGGTGGCGAACACGACGTCCCGGTCATGACGCACCGTGAACATGACCAGCATCGCGCCGACCGGCGTGCTGACCGAGATCAGCACCGCCATGCGTGCGACCGGGTCGATCGGCAGCAGGCCGAGCAGCCCGATGAACAGCAGCGGCACCGCCACGTTCCGCACCACGGTGCCGAGCCACACCAGCCGGTCGCTGAACACCGTCCGCAGGCTGAAGGCGGCCAGGTTCACCCCCACCACGACCATGCTCAGTGGGGTGTTCATGGACGCGAGATAGCCCAGCACGTCCGAGGCCGGCGACGGCAGGTGCACGGAGAACAGGAACAGCGGCAGCGCGATCAGGATCGACAGGATGCCCGGGTTCAGCAGCGCCCTGCGCAGCCGGGTCGCCAGGGTCTCGTCGTCGTGGCCGAACAGGGCCGTACCGTGCGTCCACACGAAGATCGTGTAGGCGGCGACGTAGGCGACCGCGTAGAGCACGCCGTCGTTGCCCAGCACGGCCTGGGCGAGCGGGATGCCGAGGAAGCCGGCGTTGGAGTAGACGGTGCCGAACTCGAGCGCGGCCCGCTTGCCCTCGTCCCGCACCAGACGACGGGAGAACAGCAGGCGCGCGATCACCATGGTGAGTGCGAACGCGGCCAGGTCGACGGCGAAGACGATGCCGATCGTGCGCAGCCGGTCGGCGTCGAACGGCCGCTGGAACGCCTGGATGGTCACGGCCGGCGCGACCAGGAAGAGCAGCAGGTTGGTCATGCCCTTCACCGACTCCGGCCCGATCCAGCGCACCCGGTAGGCAACCCAGCCCAGCGCGATCAGGACGAACATGATCGTCACCTGCTCAGCAGGCACGCCGAGGCTCACAGGGTCTCCTCCAGGGGTCGTCGGCGGCCGGGCTCGACGACCGATGGCGCGCGAGTCCTGCGTCCACCCCGTTCCGCGTAGGCGACGGAGCCGACGATCAGGACGCAGGCGCCGACCTGGGCCGGGGACATGGTCTCGCCGAGGGCGAACCAGCCGGTGACCAGGGCGACCGCAGGCACGAGGTTGATCGTGAGCGCTGCCCGGGTGGCCGGGACGAGGCGCAGCCCCGAGTTGTAGAGGCCGAACGCCCCCAGGCCGCAGCCGATGCCGAGGTAGGCGACCGCCAGCCACGCGTTCAGCGGCACGGCGGCCCAGTCGACCGGGCCGGAGGCCAGCGCGAGCGGCGCGAAGAACACGCTGCCGACACCCATCTGCAGTCCGGTGATCAGCAGCGGGTCGTAGCGGGCGGTGAGCCGCTTGATGGTGAGGGTGGAGCCGGCGGCGGCGAGCATCGCGGCCAGTTCCAGGAGGTTTCCGAGCACCGCGTTGGGCGCCGCGGCCTGCGTGGGGCCGCCCAGCGACAGCACGGCGACGCCCGCCATCGAGACCAGGATCGCCCCGATGGTGCGCCGGGACGGCCGCTCGCGCAGGACCGCCCAGGCACTGATCGCCACGATCAGCGGCATGACCGCGGCGATCACCCCGGCCTGGCTCGAGCTGGTGAACTGGATCGCGAAGCCCTCGAGAGTGAAGTAGAGGCAGGGGATGAACAGCGTGACGAGGGCGAGATACTTCCCGTCCCCGGGTTCGTAGTCTGGCCGCTTCACCAGCGGGAGCAGCGGCAGGAAACCGATCAGGGCGACGATCATCCGCAGCCAGACGACGTACATGGGCGGCAGGGCGGCATAGGCGCTCTTGGTGACCGCGAAGCTGGTTCCCCACAGCAGCACGGCACCGCCCAGGTACGCGAGGGCGCGCAGGCTCACTGCTCTCACGGACGACCTTCTGCGAGTTTCGACGACGGAAAGGCCAGCGTAAGTCCATCGGCCGGCCGGACGATCACCCGGCCGCGGGCCGACCAGTGCGCCACCTGTCGTCCCGGCGGACGCCGGGATCCCTGCACCAGCCCCGCAGGACAACCTACGAGATCCCGGGTCGAGCCCGGGATGACGGTGGCCGGGTTGGGTGCGTCCACCGAGGAACGAGCCGGGCGTCACGACGGGCGGGGGCACGACCTGGCTGCCTCCCCTGATCCTCCCGAGGCTATCGTCAGGGGTATGCGCGCGATCCAGATCCAGCAGCCCGGTGGCCCGGAGTCCCTCGACCTGGTCGACGTCCCTGATCCGCTCCCCGGCGATGGCGAGGTGGTGGCACGGGTGACGGCTGCCGGCGTCAACTTCATCGACACCTACCGTCGCTCCGGTGTGTACCCCGTGCCGTTCCCGCACATTCCCGGCGACGAAGGGGCCGGCGTCGTGGTCGCGGTCGGGGACGGGGTGGACGGCGTCGCGATCGGCGACCGGATCGCCTGGACGGACGCTCCGGGCTCCTACGCAGAACTCGTCAGGGTCACGGCGTCGCGCGCCCTGCCCGTCCCGGACGGCGTGGCCCTCGACACGGCCGCGGCGTTACCGCTCCAGGGCATGACCGCGCACTACCTGGCCACGTCCACCTACCCGCTGGGCGGACGGGATGTCGCCCTCGTCCATGCCGGTGCCGGCGGCGTGGGCCTGTTGCTGACCCAGCTCGCGGTGGCGCGGGGTGCCCGGGTGATCACCACGGTGTCCACCGCCGATAAGGAGGAGCTGTCCCGGGCGGCCGGTGCGACGGACGTGATCCGCTACGACCAGCTCCACGACCTGACCGCCGAGCTCCCGGCGCGCGTGCGCGGACTGTCGGACGGGGGCGTCACCGTCGTCTACGACGGCGTCGGCCGCACCACCTTCGACGCATCCCTGGCGAGCCTGCGGCGGCGCGGGATGCTGGTGCTGTTCGGCGGCGCGAGCGGACAGGTGCCACCATTCGACCTGCAGCGGCTCAACGCCGGCGGATCGTTGTACGTGACCCGGCCGAAGCTGGGCGACTACATCGTCACCACGGAGGAACTGCGGCAGCGCTCCGACGAGGTGTTCGCCGCGGTGGCCGCCGGCACGCTGGACGTACGCATCGGCGCCCGCTTCCCCCTGGCGGAGGCCGCCGACGCACATCGCGCCCTCGAGAGCCGCGCCACCACGGGAAAGGTGCTCCTCGAGGTCGGCTGAGCACGCGGTCTCCGGCGGGACTGCGGTCCCGTCATCCGAGACGCCGATGCGACGCGGAGCCGGTTCGGCGGCTATCTTCGGTGTCATGAGTCCGGACCTGGTGCGCGCTGGCGCTGTCGCCATGGTCTGTGCGTGTTGTTGTCGAATGTCGTTCTGACGTCCTGACCCAACCCGAACTCGCCGCAGCCTGAGCGCGTCCCGCCGTGGCTGCGAGCCACAACCGAGGACTCACCCAATGGCACTCCTGATCGAGACCCATCCGTCCGCGCGGATCGCGCCGCGCCCCAGCCGGCGCCGGCTCACGCCGTCCCGACCGGCGCGAGCCGTCTACTCCGTCCCCGAGGGCGGCCTGCTGCTCTTCCCGGGCGCTCCCGCCGGCATCGCCGCGCCGGCCCAGCTCGGCCCGGACATGGTCTTCCCGCCGCGCTGACGTTCGCCCACCGTCAGGGGTGGACGCCCTTGACCTCGGCGAGCCACTCGGTGTCGAAGGCCAGATCGAGCTTCTCCAGCCGGGCGATGTCACCGGCGACCCGATCGCGGATCCTGCGCACCTCTGGACGGCCGGCAGCCAGTTCGTTCAGCTCGCGCCAGATCCCGGTGAGTTCCGCGATCAGCAGCTTGTTCGACTCGATCGCGCGCACCCGCGCCTGCGCGGCCTGCTCCCGGAGTTCGGCGACGCGGCCGTTCGGTTCGTCCATGACCTCATGCTAGGCGGGAACCGGCCCGCGCGAGACGGAACGGCGCACGCCCGGCACCCCGCTCCCCCATGGTCCATAGTGCTGAGTCCCGGACCGCTCCCACGCCTCGACGCGGTCGCGAGCTGACCACCGAGGAGGCCGTCGCGCTGGCCCTGACGCCCGAGCCGCTCCCCGAGGAGCCGGCGAGGAATGAGCCGGCGTCACGAAGGGCAGCTGAGCCGGCCCCCCGAAGGGCAGCCCGCCACGCCATCACCGCATGAACGCGTTCTGGGAGAGCGTCGCGGCCAATGTCGTCGGATCCGCAACGGCGGGACCGGTCTGAGCCGATCAGCTCTCGGGCGGTTCGGGCCGCTGACGGCCGGCCAGGAAGTCGCGATCGAAGTACGTGGGCAGGTCTTCACCCCCGGCGTCCGGGACGACGTCGCTGTCGTCCGAGGCACCGGGATCATCGTCGGGGGTGTCGTCCCAGCCGGCCGGGTTGAACGGACGCCGACCCTGCAGCAGCGCGTCCCGGTCGAGCAGTGGTGGCGGCCCGGCGGCCTCGGGCGGTGCCGCTGGTGACGGCCAGGCGAACTCGTCGTCCCCCACGACCTGCCTGTGGCGGCGGGACAGCCACCAGCCGCCGGCCGCCGCGAGCACGACCAGCACCCCCGCGATGACGAGCGCCGTTTCCATCTCTGCCTCCGGCACTACTCTGCCACCGCCGGGGAGAATGGGGTCTCGACAAGCTCGACCAGCGGTTGGGGGTCTCGACCAGCGGTTTGGGGCGGGCGTCGACCAGCGATCTGGGGCAGCCGGCTCAGCCGTAGCGGTACTCCACGCCCATCGTGGGCTGCGGGTACTCCCAGCTCGCGACGATGCCACCACCGGCGACGATCCGGCACGTGCCGCATTCCAGGCATCCGGCGTAGTCGAAGGCCTGTTCACCGGCGTCCCCCACTTTGTACAGGGCGGCCGGGCAGACCCGGACGAGCTTGCCGAACTCCACCGGGTCGGGGTGCTCGACGAGCGTGATGTGCGCGTGGCCCTCGTCCACCTCGTACTTGTTGAGGCCGAGGTACTCGTCGACGTTCACGGTGATCGGTTTCACAGTGCCTTCACTCCCCTGCTGAGGTCCTTGGCCAGGTTCAGGTAGCCGACGCGCTTCGCCAGCGGCAGCATCGTCTTGCGCACCGGCTTCACCGGCGTCCCGTCGACGAGGAACAGCGACCGCATCGCGTCCCGCGCCAGCACCGGGTAGGTGTCGAAGATCCGGGACGTGCTCTCCATGAAGTGCGGGAACCGCCGCAGGGTCTTCAGGTCCTGCAGCACGAAGCTCTCCTCCAGCGCCGTCCGGTAGCCGGACAGTCCGGCCGCCGAGGTGTCCCCGGCCTCCAGGGCCGCGGCGGCACTGCGTCCGGCCTGCTGGCCGGCGGCGATCGCGAAGTCCATGCCGCGGACGGTGTAGCCGGCGTTCACGCACATCAGCGCCGACTCCCCGGCCAGCAGCACGCCGTCACCGACGAGCGGTGGCATCGCGTCGTAGCCGCCTTCGGCCACCAGGTGCCCGGAGTGCTCGACCACGGTGCCGCCGGCGATGATCGGCGCCACGCTCGGGTGCTGGGTGAAGTCCTCGAGCATCTGGTAGATCGGGGTCTCCGCGTCCACCAGGTCGGCGACCGTGGCCACCAGGCCGATCGAGATCGTGTCCCGGTTGGTGTACAGGAAGCCGCCCCCGACCCGGCCGTGAGTGGCGTCGCCGACGAACAGCCAGGCCATGCCCTCGCCGTCCGCGCACAGCGACCGGTCGGAGATCACCTTCTCGGGCAGTTCGATGACCTGCTTGATCCCCACCGCCACCTGGTCGGGCGATGGACGCTCCGCACCGACCGCCTGCGGCACCAGCAGGGAGTTCACCCCGTCACAGAGCAGCACCACGTCCGCGGTGATCTCGTCCTCGCCGGCGCGGACGCCGGTGACCCGGCCGTCCCGCGTCAGCAGCGCCTCCACGGCGATGCCGTTGATGAACTCCGCTCCGGCCTCCTCCGCCTGACCGGCCAGCCACGGGTCGAACCGGGCCCGAAGCACCGAGTACGACTCGTACCGCTCGTCGCGCATCAGGTCGTCCGAGACGTCCAGCGTGGTCGCGGCATCGGACGCGAGCATCGTCACCCGCTCGCGCGTGATCCGCCGCTCCAACGGCGCCGATTGCGCGAAGTCGGGGAAGACCGCCCGCAACGAGTGGGTGTACAGCCGTCCGCCCGAGACGTTCTTGGCACCGCAGAAGGTGCCGCGCTCCACCACGAGCACGCTCTTGCCGGCCTTGGCCAGCTCGTACGCTGCCACCGGTCCGGCGCAACCGGACCCGACCACGATCGCATCGAAATCAGCCACGACGCGTCCTTTCTTCTCGATGATGAGGACGCAGCGAACTCGCCTCGCCCAGGGTGAGACCGCGGGTCTCGGGGGCCATGAACACCGACAGCACCAGGGCCAGGAGCACCAGCCCGGCGCCGGTGAGCATGGTGGGGCCGATCCCGTAGGCGCCCAGGAAGAGCGGCAGCCCGTAGGTCGAGACCACGACGCCGATCCGGCTGATCGCGATGGCCACCCCGACCGCGGTGGCGCGCACCTCGGTCGGGAACATCTCGTTCGGGTAGAGCCACTGCAGGATCCCCGGTCCGCCGGAGAAGAAGGCGTAGATGCCGAAGGCGGCGATGATCACCACGACCGGAGCGCCCGGCCAGATGCCGGGGATCAGCAGGCCGAGCGCCATCAACGCCAGCGAGCCGATCAGCAGCGGACGGCGGCCCAGCGAGTTCAGCCAGAACATCGCCGGGATCGTGCCGACCAGGAAGAACAGGCTCACCAGCGCCTCGCCCAGCACCGCCAGGCTGCCCTCGCCGAGACCGAACGCAGACATGATCATCGGCCCGAAGGTGTACATCGCGTACATCGGCACCACCTGGCACAGGATCAACAGGCCCAGGTAGATCACCCGGCTGAGGTAGCCCTGCCGGAAGACGGACGCGAAGCCGGCACGGGCGGGCTCCTGGTCGTCCAGGTGGACGTCCTCGCCGAAGACCCTGACCATCACCTCGCGGGCCTGATCGGTCCGTCCGTGCTGCGCGAGCCAGCGCGGCGACTCGGGGATGTCGTGGCGTCCGACCAGCAGGACGATGCAGGGGATCAGCGCGCGGCCCAGCATCCACCGCCACCCGTCGTCCACCGTGTACAGGGCGAAGCCGACGAACGCCGCCGCGGTGGCGCCGAGGTACCAGGCCGCCGAGACCATGCCCATGGTGATCGCCCGCTCGGCGCGCGGGCTGAACTCGGCGATCAGCGAGGTGGCGATCGGGTAGTCCGCCCCGATGAAGAAGCCCAGCAGCAGTCGCAGCACGATCAGCTGCCAGGCCGCGGTGACGAAGCAGGCGGCCAGCGAGGTGAGGCCGATCGCGATCACGTCCAGGATGAACATCCGTCGCCGCCCGAGCGCGTCGGTCAGCCGGCCGCCGGCGAGCGAGCCGAAGAAGATGCCGGCGAGGGCCGCCGCGCCGGTCGCGGCGACCTCCACGTCCGACAGCCCCAGTGCCGGCGTCAGCTGGATCAGCGCCACCCCGATCAGCGACAGCACATAGCCGTCCAGGAACGACCCGCCGCTGGAGAAGAACATGATCTTCTTCAGGAAGCGGTTCATCTGGGCGTCGTCGATCAGCCGCCCCGCCCCCAGGCCTACGTCCATTCGATGACGCCCCAGTTGAGGTGCGGTTTGGCCTCGGGATTGTCCGCGTCCACGAGCCGGAAGCGGGCCTCGTGCTCGCCGACCTGCCACAGTTGCGTGGTCAGCGTCGAGCCGGGGTGCACCGGCGAGGTGATCCGGGTCTTGAACCGGGTGAGGCGCTCGGGCTCGTCCGGGATGAAGGTGCTGATGAAGTGCCGCATCACCACGCCGGCGTAGCTGATCGCGTGCAGGATCGGCCGGGGCTCGCCGTTCTCGGCGGCGTAGTCCCAGTCGATGTGCTGCGGATGGAAGTCGCCGGAGAGCCGGTAGATCAGTGCCTGGTTGAATGGGATGGTCTCGACGACCTCGGCGTCCGGCGCGCGGTCGGGCATCTCGACGACGTCCTTCGGCGCGGCCGGACCACCCCAGCCGCCGTCGTAGATCAGGCAGTCCCAGGACTCGTTGGTGCACAGCAGGGTGCCGTCGGAGTCGAAGGTGTCGCCGATGTGCTGGGCGAGCAGGCCCTTGCCCTCGCCGCGGTCGTACAGCCCGGCCAGCTGGACCTTGGTCTCGACGCGGTCGCTCAGCTTCGTGATCGGCTGGTGGAACCGGATGTCGAAGCCCCAGTGCAGCGAGCCGGCGTAGTTGTAGCCGTAGTCGATGGTCCGGGTCACCTCGGAGTCGACGATCAGCATCGCCGCGAACATCGGCAGCACCTTCAGCCGCGGCTCCCGCTCGTCGTGCTCGTTGAGGTAGATCAGGTCCTGCCTGCCGTCGATCCCCGCGCCGCAGCCGAGCGCGAACAGCTCCAGATCGCGGAAGGTGTAGTCGCGGACGAACGGGCCGAAGGTCTGGCCCACCATCTCGGTCTTGATCCTGCCCATGTGTTCAGTTCCTTTCCTTGTCTTTCGGGTTTCGACAGCTCAACCAGCGGTGGATGAGTCCGTCGCGGCGCGGGACGTGGCGTGCAAGAGGCGTTTCTCGATCTTCATCGAGCGGGTGCGGGGGAAGTCGTCGACGAACTCCACGAACTGCGGCACCTTGTAGGGCGCCAGCAGGCCGCGGCAGTGCTCGATCACCTCGGACGCGGACAGCCGCGCCCCCGGCTGCAACCGGACGAAGGCCTTCACGGCCTTGTCCCGGACGGGATCGGGGACGCCGACCACCGCCGCCTCGGCGATCAGCGGATGGCTGGTGAGCGTGCACTCGACCTCGGTCGTCGAGACGTTCTCCCCCGCCCGCTTGATCACGTTCACGGACCGGTCGACGAAGTAGAACCAGCCGTCGGCGTCGGCGTACCCCTCGTCGTGGGTGCGCAGCCAGCCGTCGGGGCTCAGCGCGGCGACGGTGCTGTCGGGGTCGTCGTGGTAGCCCAGCATCAGGCTGCGGCCCGGGACCCCTTTGATCCGGAACTCGCCGACCTGGCCGGGCGGCAGCTCGCGTCCCTGGCAGTCGAAGATGCCGACCTCGTAGCCGAGCCCGGCCCGTCCCACCGACGGCCAGCGGCGCTCGCCCTGCGGCGGGTCGGTGACCGCCCAGCCGATCGACTCGGTCGAGCCGTAGGAGTTCAGCAGCCGGACGCGGAAGCGCCGCTCGAACTCGGCCTTCTCCGGGTCGCTCAGCGGCATGAAGTACAGCGCGTCGCGCAGGTCGTGGCAGCCGTCGTCCGCCGACGGAGGCTGCAGCAGCAGGGTGCGCGCCATCATCGCGATCAGCTGGACGATCGTCGCCCGCTCCTCGCGCACCTGCCGCCAGAAGCGGTGGGCGGAGTACCGCTCGGCCATCACCAGGGTCGCGCCCGCGACCAGCACCGGCGTCAGCGCGGCCAGCTGGAAGTTCGAGTGGCACGCCGGCATCGTGGTGAACAGCCGGTCGTCGGGGCGCAGCGACGTCTGCCACACCCCGTAGTGCCCGGAGAACACGAGGTTGGCGTGGGTGATCATCACGCCCTTGGGCGCCGCGGTGGTGCCGGAGGTGTAGAGCAGTTCGGCCACGGTGTCGCTGGTGATGGGTGCGTCCGTCACCAGCAGGTCGGACTGCGCCGCGCAGAGGGTCGCGTAGCAGTGGACGCCGCCGCCCTCGGTCATCCCGGACTCGATCCGGGATCCCGTGACCGACAGCTCAGAGATCCCGGCATTCGCCGGGACGACATCGTCACGTACCGTCATCCCGCACTCGATCCGGGATCCCGTGACCGGCAATTCAGAGATCCCGGCGTTCGCCGGGATGACGGTGGGAGGGAAACCGATGACGGTGGGCGGGGTCTCCGCGACCACGAGCAGCCCACCCGCATCCGGACGCAGGCGCAGGTGGTCGTCGAGGCGGCACTCCTCCACCACTGCCCACCGAGCGCTGCAGGCCTCGTAGGCCTGCAGCAGCTCGGAGGGGGACGCGTCGAGGCTGAGGGGTACCGCGATCGCGCCGATCTCGGCCAGGCCGAACAGGGCGGTGAGCATCTCCGGACGATTGCGCAGCTGCAGCATCACCGGGTCGCCCAGGCCGATGCCGACGCTCCGGAAGGCGTGTGCGGCCCGGTGGACCAGCGCGGCGAACTCCGCGTAGCTGAACTCCGTCCGCTGGTCGGAGGCGTCCAGGTGCACCAGGAACTGGCGGTCGCCGAACGACCGGCAGGCCGTGTCCCACAGCGTCGCCGTGGTCACGCCGGTCGCGATGTCAGCCACCGTGGGTTCCTTCCCTTCGGCTCGCTCAGAGGCTCTTCGCCAGCTCGGGCAGCACCTGGTACAGGTCGCCGACGACGCCGAAGTCGGCGTGGGCGAAGATCGGCGCGTTCCTGTCCCTGTTGACCGCGACGATCACCTTCGAGTTGTTCACGCCGACGAGGTGCTGCACCTGGCCGGAGATGCCGACGGCGAGGTAGAGGTCGGGCTTGATCGTGGCGCCCGACACCCCCAGGTATCGCTCGGCGGGCATCCAGCTGACCCCCTCGGCGATCGGACGGCTGCAGGCCAGTTCCGCACCGAGCTTGGCGGCGAGCGCGCGGGCCAGCTCCAGGTCGGCCTCGGCCGCGAAGCCGCGGCCCACACCGATCACCCGCTTGGCGGCGGCCAGGTCGACGGTCTCCCCACCCTTCGCGCGGGTCTCGACCAGGGTCATCCCGGGCGCCGGCTCGGCCGCCACGACCTCGACGGCGCCCGCCCCGGCCACATCGGACGCCGGCACGGCGCCCGGCGTGAGGACGAGTACCGCCACCTCAGCGGTGACCTCCTCCGTCGCGGTCGCCAGGCCGCCGAACGCCATCCGGGTGACCACCAGCGGCTCGCCGGGGACGACGCCGGTGACCGTCACCGGGCTGACGCCGAGGTGGGCGGCCACCTGGCCGGCCAGCAACCGGCTCTGGGCGCTCGCGTCGGCGACGACCAGCCTGGCGCCACGGGAGCGCAGCAGGTCGGCGACCGACCTGGCGTACGCCTCGGCGAGGACGGTCGGGCCGGCGGCATCGATGATCAGGGTGAGGTCGGCGGCGGGAAGCGCGCCCGCGCCGATGCTGACGGCGTTCACGTTCTCGCCGAGCGCCCGCGCGGAGCGGGCCAGCGCGTTGCCCGCGACCGGGTCGTGCGCGAGGATCCATACGTCTGTCATGAGGGTCTGCTCCTTGGTGGTGGGGGTTTCGACAAGCTCAACCAGCGGTTTGGGGTCGACCAGCGGTTGGGGGCTAGAGGGACTTGAGGAAGGTGGCCAGCTGGGCTGCGGTCTCGGCGGGATCGCCTTCGACCACCGTCCGGCGGCGGTCCACCTGCTCGGGGGCGAGCAGCGAGACCAGGCGGGTGGACGCGGCCGGCAGGGTCGCGGACGCCTCCGTCACCGGCTTCTTGCCGGCGGCGAGGATGTCCTTCATGCCGGCGATCCGCGGCACGTTGATCGCCGACGTGACACTCACCACGGCCGGCAGCGAGACCTCGACCACCTGCTCGGCGTCCTCCAGCAGCCGCTCGACGCGCAGCTGCTCACCGTCCGCAGCCAGCCTGTTGACGTAGTTCAACGTAGGCACCCCCAGCAGGGCGCCGAGCTGGTTGCCGACCTGCTGGGCGTAGCGGTCGGAGCTGCCCGCGCCGAGCACGACCAGGTCGACGCCGAGCTCACCGAGCGCGGACGCCAGCGCACTGGCGGTCTGGTAGCTGTCGGCATCCGGGCTGCCCGGCACGATCACGAGGCTGTCGAGGCCGCGCGACAACGCGTCCTTGCGCAGCTTGGTGTTGGCCAGTTCGTCCCCACCGACGGTGAGTCCGATCACCTCACCGCCGACGGCGTCGGCGAGCTGGCGGGCGGCCTCGATGGCGTTGAGGTCGTAGGAGCCGACCTTCCACTGGGCGCGGGAGAAGTCCAGCGCCCGGTCGCCGCTGACGACGATGTCGGCGTCGTCGGGAGCGGCCTTGATGCAGGCGACGATTCGCATGGTTGTCCTTCCTCAGACGGATTGCTTGACGACGCCGGCCTCGATCAGGCGGGCGACCTCTTCGGGGGAGTAGCCGAGCCGGGCGAGCACGTCCGAGCTGTCGTAGCCCTGCGCGGGCATCGGCCGCCACACCTGGCCCGGGTGCTGGCCGAAGCGCGGGAACACGCCGAGGCCCTTGAACGGCTCGCCGTCCGCGGTCTGCCAGTCGAGCCAGACCCCGCGCTCCTTCAGATGCTCCTCGGCCACCAGATCGGGGAACTCCATCACCTTCTGCGCCGCGATCCGGTGCGCGGAGAAGTCGGCCTCCACGTCGGCGACGTCGCGGGTGGCCAGGTACTCCTCGAGCTTGGCCTCGATCAGCTGCGCCTTCGGGCTGGACAGCCACAGCGCGCTGCAGTCCTCGGGATAGTCCGGGGTGCCCCACAGCTCACCGAGCCCGATGGCCTCCAGCAGGTACTTGTTCTGCGGGACGCCGTACACGCACAGGCCGATGAAGCCGTCCGCGCACCGGTACTCGCCGATCGCGCACAGGTTCTGGTTGCGCGCGCCCGGACGGGGCCAGATCACGCCGGCGTTCAGGTAGTCGACCAGGTAGTACTGACCGATGGCGAGCAGGGTCTCGTACATGGCCACGTCGATCGACTCGCCGCGTCCGGTCTGGGCCACCTTGTGCAGTGCGCCGAGCGTGGAGCTGAGGATCATCAGCGAGTTGACGTAGTCGCCGGCGTACGGGCCGGGGTTCATCGGCTGCTCCGGGGTGCCGTTCTGGGCCATGTAGCCCGAGTACGCCATCACGGTCAGGTCGTAGGCGGCCCGGGAGACCATCTCGGGGACGCCCGTCTGGCCGAACCCGGAGACGTGGACGATGACCAGCTTCGGGTTGACCGACCACAGCAGCTCGTCGGTGATCCCCTTCTTGGCCCAGGTGCCGCCCTTGCTCGACTCGATGAACACGTCCGCGTCCGCGAGCATCCGCAGCAGCACCTGCTTGCCCGCGTCGGAGAAGTAGTCCAGGGCGACTGAGCGCTGGTTGCGCCGTTCGGCCTGCTTGACCCAGGCGGTGTCGCGAATGGTGTCACCGGCGCCGGTGTTCTCCAGCCAGGTGACGTCGGCGCCCCATTCGGCCATGATGCAGCAGGCCTTGGGGACGGCGAGCTCGACCGCCGCATAGACGACCTTGAGATCGTCGAGGACGCCGAAGGCCGGCTTTTCCTGTGCGAGTTCCACGGTTCTGCCTTTCAGCTCGCGTAGGCGCGCAGGACGCCCTTGGCCGCGGTGAGGATCATCATTTCGTCGGTGCCACCGCTGATCCGGTCCACCCGGAGGTCACGCCAGATCCGCTGGACGCGGTGGTCGCCGGCCACGGACACGCCGCCCATGACCTGCATGGCGTCGTCGACGACGGCGAACGCGGCGTTCACGCAGTAGTACTTGCACATGGCGGCCTGCGCGGAGGTCATCTCGTCGGTGTCGTAGTGCCAGGCCGCCTCGTAGACCATGTTCTTCATCGCGTTGAGCTTGATCGCCATCTCGCAGAACTTGAGCTGATTGAGCTGGAAGCGGCCGATCGGCTTGCCGAACTGCACGCGGACGTTCGCGTAGCGCGCGGCGTCCTCGAAGGCCGACAGCGCGACGCCGTAGTCGCTGACCGCGACCAGGAACCGCTCGAAGTCGAAATCCTTGATGCCGCGGTTGAAGCCGTTGCCCTCGCGGCCGAAGATGTCGGACTCGTCCAGCTCGACGTTGTCGAGGTAGACGTCGGAGCAGCTGTCCATGCGCAGGCCGAGCTTGTCCAGCGGCTCGATCCGGACGCCCGGCAGGCTCATGTCGAGGAAGAACTCGGTGAAGCAGGACGGATCGTCGGCGTTGCGGGCCATCACGACCAGGAACGGCACGTGCGCCGACGAGGTGATGAAGGTCTTGTGGCCGTTGAGGTAGATCCTGCCGTCGCGGCGGGTGTAGGTGGTCTGCAGGCTGCCGACATCGGAGCCGGCGCCCGGCTCGGTACAGGCGGAGTTCCAGATCTGCTTGCCGGTGCCGACGTAGGCCAGCACCTTGTCGATCTGCTCGGGGCTGCCCTCACGCAGGATCGTGTCGAAGCACGGCAGCTGGTAGAGCACGTAGGTGGGCGCGCCCCAGCGGCCCAGTTCCTCGTAGACCGCGGTCAGCGTGACCAGGCCCAGGTCGAGGCCACCGTGCTCCTCCGGCAGCATGATCAGGTCGAAGCCGAGGTCGCACAGCGCCTTCACCCAGCGCTCGGGGTAGGTGTGGTCCCGGTCGCACTCGGCGAAGTAGGCCTCCCAGTTCTCGCGCTGCATCAGCTCGCGGACGTTGTCGACGAGCAGCTGCTGCTCGTCGTTGAGCCTGAAGTCCATTCGATTTCTCCTTGTCATTCCTTGTCGAGTGCGCGCCGCAGGAAGGCGCCACCGTTTGCCAGGGCGGTCGCGGCCGCGTCGAGCATCCGGGAGTTGTGCAGGAAGGCGTGCAGGACGCCGGGGAACACCTCGTGGCTGCAGGTGACGCCGTGCTCGGAGAGGATCGCGGCGAGCGTGGCGGTGTCGTCGCGGAGAGGGTCGAACTCCGCAGCCACGAGGTAGGTCGGAGGAATGCCCCGGCCGAGGTCGGCGCCGAGGCAGTCCACGTAGGGACTGCGCGCGTCCGCCGGGTCGGCCAGGTAGCAGTCGAGGTAGTAGTCGAAGTCGGCGTCGGTCAGCCCGTCCCACGGCCCGCCGAGCAGCCGGCGGGACGCGGAGTCGCGCAGCCCGTACATGCCGTAGTAGAGCGCCAGAGCCGAGACTCCGACGGAGGGCAGGCCCGCGTCCGCCTGGTCGCGCAGGAGCAGGGTGGTGGCCAGGCACATCGTGGCGCCGCCGCTGTCCCCCGCGAACGCCAGCCGGGAGCCGTCGACCGAGTGCTCCGACCCGCGCTCGTGCAGGTGCCGCGCCACCGCGGCGCACTGCTCGAGCGCGACCGGGAACTTCGCCTCCGGGGAGAGCGCGTAGTCGATGCCCACGACCGCGGCGCCCGATTCGTGGGCGAGCATCCGCATGATCCGGTCGTGGGTGTCGAGGTTGCCCACAACCCAGCCGCCGCCATGGATGTAGACGACGACCGGTAGCTCCGTCCCCGTGACGGGCAGGTGGCAACGGATCGCCACCGGCCCGTGCGGGGTCGGCACCTGCGCGTGGATCGTCCGCGCCATGGCCGGACCGCCCTCGTTCCAGAAGCGACGCTCGCGCAGGTAGGCCTGCCGCAGCTCGTCGAGGCCGGCGTCCGTTGCGTAGGCGTCGGGTGCGAGTTCGGCGGACGTGGCCAGCACGGCGCGCATCTGGTCGGAGATCCGGTCCAGGACGGGCAGCTTGTTGTGGGCAACCATCGTCGTGTCCTAGGCAGCCGCTACCTCGACCGGGACCTCTGCCGAGACCGGTTCACGCCGCTTGCGCAGGTACAGCCACAGCGCCAGCGAGGAGATGGCCGCGAGGATGGCCGAGCCGATCAGGATCCAGAAGATCTGCTGGTAGGCGCCGGCGGCGACGTTCCCTTCCGCGTCGGTCTGGGCGTCCATGATCGCCCCGAACCACGTGCTGGAGAAGGTGTCGGGCAGGAAGCCGATGATCGACAGGATGCCGGTGGCTGCGCCGAAGTGCGTCAGCGGCACCTTGCCCTCGGTCAGCTGGGCGGAGACGACGCCGAACGCGCCGTTGGCGATGAAGCCGAGCAGCACGACCAGGACGCAGGCGATCACCATCACGCTGGGGCCGGTGGGCAGGAACATCATCACCAGCAGGGCGCCGACGAAGACCAGCGAGCCGATCGCGATCACGATCGAGGGCCGGAACTTGTTGGCGATCTGGCCGAAGATCGGCCCGGAGAGCAGGGTGATGCCGTAGTTGCGGACGTTGGCGACGATCGTGGCCGCAGCCAGCGAGACGCCGAGGATGCCGGTCATGTAGGGCGTCGTGTACGTGACGCCGGTGTAGTAGAAGTACACGAAGAACAGCGAGATCGCGGCGATCCAGACCACCGGGTCGCGGAAGGCCAGGGTGAACTCGACCAGGCTGAAGCCGCCCTCGGTCTTGATCTCGCCGGCGAACTTCGGGATGAACGCCCAGGAGAGGACGCCGAGGATCAGGATCACGGCGCTGAGGAAGTACAGGTAGATCGAGACGCCGAGGCCGAGGTTCTCCCCCACCGCGGCGACGATGGCCGTGGAGACGAGGCCGATCAGCAGGCCGGCGACGCCGTAGATGCCGTAGGAGAGGCCGATCCGCTTGGGGTACTCGTCCTCCTTGGAGACCAGGCGGACCAGCTTGTAGCGCACGCCCCACCAGATCAGGATCGTGGTGATGCCCATCAGGATGAACACGATGTAGAGGACGGTCAGGCTCGGCAGCATCGCGTAGACGAAGGTGAGCACGGCCGTGGAGATGAAGCCGACCGACGACAGGGTGCGCATCCGAACCTTGTCGGCGAGGATCCCCGACGGCAGGTAGCAGATCAGCGCGGTGATCGCGTAGGCGCCGAAGACGGCACCGAGTTCGGTGTTGGTGACGCCCAGGGCCTGCTGCAGCGGGTCGTAGAAGACGGCCTTCAGGTAGGCGGGCGCGTAGATGATCGAGCTGCCGATGCTCGCGAGGATGAGCAGGAACCAGCGCCGTCCAGAACTCAGGTCGGCGTAGGTCTTCTCGTTGCTCGGTGAGTTCGCCATTGAGACTCCTTCGAGTGGTCACGACCACGGCCTGTCAGCACAGGCGGGTGGCCCGGGGCTGTCGTGGCCCCGGGCGACACTCTTGCGGGACGGTGGGCGCGGACGCATGCCGCGAGCGTCCCCAGATTGGCGTGACCTCGAAGTGCATGAGGTTCGGACGACCCCCCTCATCAGTTTCTGGTGATGGGTCCCGTGCCTAGTGGATGAGACACTAGGGAGCGGGTCCGGCGTCCACAGAAGTACGCGGACCGGCGTCAGCCGGCGGACCCACCGACTCCCACGGCACAGGTCACCCCCACCGGAGAGGGCGCCATGAGCGAAGGTCCGCAGCAGCGGGCGAACACGGTGTTGGCGAGCGTCGTGCTCGGGCCGCGGCTGAAGTACCTGGGCCTCACCCTGGTGCTGGCGTGGCACTACTGCCTGTGGTTCGTGCCGAGTTCGTTCCCGACGACGTTCCTGCTGGACGACCGGATCACGTTCGCCTGGCTGATCGCCCTCGCCGCCGCGGCGGGGGTGCCGCTGGTGCTGGCGTGGCAGCTGGGACGCCGACGGCACCTCGAGGCCAGGCCGGCGCTGGTGTGGTCGGTGTCGCTGCTGGGTTCGGTGGCGACGATGATGCTGTGCACGCTGGGGATGCTGGCCGAGACGCAGTGGGTGGCGTACGCGTCCGCGTTGGTGGTGGGTGGCTGCGCCGGGGTGCTGTGGGTGCTGTGGGGCGAGCGGCTGGCGTGCCAGAAGGCGAAGTTCACGCTGGGACGCGTGGCGCCGACCTACGGCGGCTTCCTGCTGGCGCTGGTCGGTGTGACCTATGTCGCGCCGGGATGGCTGGCACCGATGATCGTGGCGGTGCTGCCGTTGCTGTCCGGGCTGCTGCTGTGCGCCCAGGTGCGGGAACTGCCGCAGTGCCACCCGAGGCTGCTGCCGGCGAAGGCGGCGATCCAGGGCAAGAACACGATGGTCACCGTCACGGTGATCTCGTTCGTGGCGGCGTTCGTCTGCTACTACACGGTGGCGATCGTGCCGTGGGAGGCGCTGGACCCGGTACAGGACGCGTTCACCCTCGGCATCGTGATCGGGGCGGCGCTGATCCTGCTGTTCGCGGTGCTGCAGCGGACGTTCCGGGACGGCCGGTCGGCGTTCCGGGTGTACCCGTGGCTGCTGCTGCTGATCGTGGTCGCCTGCGTGATGTACCTGGCGGACGACCGGCTGGACGGCGCGGCGTTCCTGCTGGCGGTGGCGATCTCATCGCTGTTCGAGATCCTGCTGACGCTGTACATGGGCGTGCTGACCCAGCGGGGGTATGCGCCCCCGGCGATCGCATTCGCGCTGTCCGGCAGCGCCATCCGGCTCGGGATCTGCCTGGGCAACGGCACCGCGCTGGTGTACGAGCGGGTGCCCGGGTGGCACGACGTGCTGGTGCGGCCAACGTTCGTGCTCCTGGTGGCGGTGGTGGCCGGGCTGCTGATCACCATGGTTCGCCAGGAGTACGCGATCGAGGAACTGACCCGCAGCCCGCAGGCGACGTCGGAGCTGGCAGCGATCGTGAACTCGGTGGCCGAGGAGTTCCTGCTGTCCGAGCGCGAGCGGGAGATCCTGGGCCTCGTCGGCCACGGCTACACCGCCTCCGCCGTGGCCGAGAAGCTGGTGATCTCCCCCTACACCGTCAACACCCACATCCAGCACATCTACCGCAAACTCGGCATCCACAAGCGCTCGGAGCTGATCGGCTACCTTCACCGAAGCGGCTGAGCCGAATCCACCGACCGAGCGCGTCTCGACAAGCTCGAGCGACGTCGGAGGACCACCCACCAAACGGTCCCTGAGGAGTCGGCGGGGAACGAGCGCGTCACGAAGGGCGGGCTCGCAAGAGCGAAACTAGGCCAACCGGTAGCGCTCCATGGCGTCGGGGTCGAGGGCGACACCGAGGCCGGCCGCGTCGGGCATCCGGATGATCGCCCGCTCGTCGGGACGGATCGGGTCGCTGATCAACTCGTCCCGCAGCGGGTTCGGCTGTCCGTCGAACTCGAAGAGGCCCCGGTTGGTGCACGAGGCGAGCAGGTGGAGGTTCGCGGCGAGCCCGATCGCCGAGGTGTACACGTGCGGCGTGAACGTGCGGTGCCAGGCGTCCGCCAGATCGGCGATCCGCTTGACGTTGGTGATGCCACCGGCCCAGATCGTGTCAGCCTGCACGACGTCCACCGCACCTCGGGTGATCAGGTCCCGGAACGCGAAGAGGGACGTCTGGGACTCGTACCCGGCGATCGGCACCGCACTGCGGGCGGCCACCACGACGGCTCCGTCGATGTCGTCGGCGAGAATCGGCTCCTCGAGCCACGCGATGCCGGAGTCCGCGACCCGTCGAGTGAACTCGATGGCTTCCCCGGCCGTGAAGCCGCAGTTGGCGTCGAGCATGAGCAGGAAGTCGTCACCGACAGCCGATCGCACGGCGTGAATGCGGCGAGAGTCCTCCCTGACGCCCAGGCCACCGACCTTCAGCTTGGCTGCCGAGAAGCCGCGCTCCCGGTACTCGAGTACTTCGGCGATGATCGGGCCGTCGGAGAGGTCGGGTCCGTACAGTCCACCGCTCGCGTAGCACTCGAGCTCGGACGTCGCGCCGCCCAGCAACTGGTACACGGGCAGGCCTGCGGCCTTGCCCATGATGTCCCACAGGGCGATGTCGATGCCGCTGATCGCAGCCATCACGATGCCGCCGCGGCCGAGGTGCACCGTGGACTGGTACATCATGGTCCACAGCTGCCGGGCGTAGCGGGGATCCCTGCCGATCAGCAACGGCTTCAGTTGCCGGCAGACGACGCTGGCCACGGCCTCGGAGGCACCTCCGAAGGTCGCGGACTCCCCGACACCGGTGATGCCCTCATCGGTGTCGATCTCGATGACCATGCAGTCGCGATAGCGAATGTGAAGATGCGCATCCCACCTTTCCTGCGGCAGGTTGTAGCGGAGGACATGGATGCGGATGTCGCTGATCTTCATGGAATTTCTCTTCCTATCCCATTTGATTTACAGGGGTGGTCAGTAATGCTCAATCGAAACAAGGGTGCACCTCAGCCCTTGACCGCGCCGAAGGCCATTCCCCGAACGAGGAACGGCTGGGCGAGGAAGGTGCAGACGACGACGGGAATGATCCCGAGCATGATCGTCGCGCCCAGCTGCTCCCAGAGAATCTGGCTCGTGTCACGCTGGAACGTGGCCAGGTAGGCGGGAAGGGTCTGGCTGCCCGACGTCGACAGGACCTTGGCCAGGAGGAACTCGTTCCAGGAGTAGAACGCGCTCAGGGTCGCCGCGGCCGCGATGCCTGGCCGGACGATGGGCAGGGCTACTGCCCAGAAGATCTGCCATTCGTTCGCACCGTCGATCCTGGCGGCCTCGTCCAGTTCCTTGGGCACGTCCTCGAAGAAGGACCTCATCATCCACACGACGAACGGCGTGTTGAAGAGCGCCTGAGCCAGGATCACCGCCAGCAGCGAGCCCTGGATGCCGATTCGGACGGAGAGGTAGTAGAGGGGAATCGCGATGATGATCGGCGGCACGAGGAGGGTCGTGAGGATCACGAACATGAGTCTTTCCTTGCCGCGGATCGCGAATTTCGCCAGCGCGTAGGCGCCGAGCGTTCCGGCCGCGACGGACAGCGCCACGGTCGCGATCGCGACCACGATGCTGTTGGCCAGATACGGCAGGGCCACCCAGAACGTGGCACCGTAGTTACCAGTCGTGGGTGGGAAGATGAACTGCGGTGGATTTGCGTTGGCCACGTCCCGTGGCTTCAGCGAGAGCAGGAAGGTCCAGTAGAGCGGGAAGACGGTCGCGACCAGGGCCAGGCCCAGCAGTCCGGCCAGCAACCCTCGCCAGAGCCCCCTCATCGTGAACTCCTTCGCGTCACGAACAGGAACCCGGCCGCCAGCAACACCGTGAAGAAGGTCAGGGTGATACCGGTGACTCCCGCCATGCCGAAGTCGAAGCGCTGGAGGGCATCCACATACATCCGGTAGGAGACGAGCTCAGTGGACGTGCCGGGCCCGCCTCCGGTCATGATGAAGATCTTGTCGAACTCCTTGAAAGCATTGATGCCCCGGATGAGGACGGCGATCAGGACCACCGGCCGGATCAGCGGAAGCAGGATGCGCCACATGATCTGGAACGAGGACGCACCATCGGTGGCAGCCGCCTCCACCAGTTCGACCGGCACCGACGTCAGCCCGGCGATGCAGAGAAGCATCATGAACGGAGTCCACTGCCAGACATCGACCACGATCACCGCGGCAAATGTCAGCCACGGCGGATCGACCGACTGCAGCCACACCGGCCCCGTGCCGCCGAACAGGGAGATGGCCCAGTTGATGACCCCGTTGTCGGCGGAGTACATGTAGCGCCAGATGTAGGCCACGGCCACGGGGGTCAGCATCATGGGCAGGGACAGCAGCGCGATCAGGCCACCGCGGGACCGCTTGCGATTGTAGAGAAGGAGGGCCAGCCCGAGCCCGAGCGCTGTCTCCGCCGCCACGGTGACGACCACGAAGACGATCGTCCGTCCGAGCGCGGGCAGCAGGCTCTCGCCACCCGCGCTGAAGGCATTCACATAGTTGCTCAGCCCGGCGAAGGTGATGCCGAGGTCCTGCCGGGTGAGCTTCCAGTTGAGGAAGCTCGTGACCCCGGCGAATCCGACCGGGTAGATCGCGGTGAACAGCAACGCCAACAGCGCCGGGACGAGGAAGATCCAGGCGACCCGCGTACGCCGACGGTGCCCGCGTCCGCCCCGGCGGGCGGCAGCGGGCTCCGCTGCCACCCGTTCAGGACTGCCGACGGTCGTGGTCATGACACGGGGACATCGGGCCAGTAGGACTTCACATCGCCGCCGACATCCCAGTGCACGTGCTTGGACTGCCGGAACTCGTTGAGCCCCTCGAGCCCGAGCTCGCGTCCCAGACCGCTGTTCTTGGTGCCCCCGAACGGAGCTGAGCAGTTCGGTGTCAGCGGATCGTTGATGTAGACCGTCCCGGCCTCGACACCCTCCATGAACCGCTTGGCCAGGGCGGGATCGTTGCTCATGAGGCTGGCACCCAGCCCGAACTCGCTGTCGTTGGCCTTGGCGATGGCCTCCTCGAAGTCCCGGTAGGTGTCCAGCGGAAGGACGGGGCCGAAGACCTCCTCCGTCATCAGCGTGGACCCCGGTGCCGCCCCGACCACGACGGTCGGCTCGTAGAAGAAGCCACGCGACGGCGACTCCGGCCGGCGCCCGCCGGTGACGATCCTTGCGCCGCCGGCTCGCGCGGCCGCGACCTGGTCGGCCACCCGGTCCACGGCGCTTCGAGAGATCATCGGACCGAGGTCGACCGTGGGGTCCGTCCCCGGCCCGATCCGCAGGCCGCTGACCAGGTCGGCCAGGACCTCTGTGAACTCCTCGAAGCGCGCCTGGTCGACGTACACGCGTTCGGTGCTGGTGCAGCACTGCCCGGCGTTCAGCAGACCCGCGAAGGCCGTCGCCTGCGCCGCCACGGTCAGGTCCATGTCCGGGCCGACGATCAGTGGGTCCTTGCCACCCAGTTCCAGGGTCACCTTCTTGAGCAGCCCTGCTGCGGTGACGGCGATGTGCCGGCCGGTCTCGACCGAACCCGTGAACGCGACGTGCCGGACGCTCGGGTGCTGGACGAGCGCCTCGCCCGCCTCCGGCCCCAGGCCCGTCACGACGTTGAAGACGCCCGGCGGCAGATGCGCCGCGGCGAGCTCGGCCAGACGCACCGTGGCGAACGGCGTGAAGGGAGAGGGCAGCGCCACGATCGTGTTGCCCGACGCCAGCGCCGGCGCGGCCTTCCACGACAGCAACTGGATCGGGAAGTTCCAGGGAACGATGCAGGCGGTGACGCCGTACGGCTCCGGAACGACGAGGTTGACCTGGCCGGACGAGCCGGACGGCACGACCCGGCCCGTCTCCTGCTCCACCAGCGAGGCATAGAACTCGAAGGTGCGCGCGGCCACGTCCAGTTCACCGCGGCTGTCCCGCAGCGGCTTGCCACCCTCGAGGGTGAGCATCTCGGCGAGTTCGTCGGTGTGTTTCCGGATCTCGCCACCGACCGCCCGGACGGCGGCGGCCCGCTCCGAGACGGACGTGCGCCGCCACAGCCGAAGGGCCTCGGCCGCGGAGTCGACCGCAGCGTTGGCATCGGCCGCCGTGCCGCGGCACATCTCCCCGACAACCTCTTCTGTTCCCGGATTGACGACCGGCACCGTGTCCCGGTCCGCACCGGCGACCGCGCGTCCGTCGATCCAGAGTCTGTTCATGATCTCCCCGTTCCATGTCCTCGTTCCAGCCGACGGCCACCCGTCCGGCTCGACGTCGTGCAGATCAGCGGCCGGCCTGCTTCATGGCCGCCTCCAGGCGCGTCTGCGCGTCACGGAGCGCCTCGTCAGGAGAGCGCTCGCCCGTCAGGGCCTGGTTGATCGTCAGCCCGATCACGTCCTGGACGCTGGCCCATTCGGGCAGGGTCGGACGCCAGGCGAAGTTCATGGGGTTGGTGTTCTCGTTGAGAGTCCGCATGAACCCGAGGTAGCTCAGGGGGCCGCTGTCGGTCTCCATCTCCTTGAGCAGGTCGTCACGCACCGGCACGATGCCCGGCACGTTCTCGACCATCTGACGCTGGACGTCCTTCGACAGGCCCGTCGCGAGGTAGCTCCAGGCCGCGGAGCCCTTGTCGGAGCGGCCGTTGATCCCGATGCTCCAGAACCCGCGCGGATCGAAGCGATCCATGCCGGCGGCGTTGGGCAGGCGCGCCCAGCCGATCTTGTCGGCCACCTTCGAGCCCGGCGCGAACACCTGAGCACAGGTTCCGTCGTTCCACGAGCAGATCATCGCCACCCGCCCCTCGGCCAGCGCCGCCTGGGTCTTGTTCCAGTCGTACTCGGCCACGTCCTCGGGGGCGTACGCACGCATGTCCATCACCAGCTGAAGCGCCTTGTGGCCGGCTTCGCTGTCGATCTGTGGCTTGTACTGGGTCTTCTCGACGTCCGGCCAGTTGTCGAACATCTGGCCACCCATCGCGGCGAAGTAACCCAGCCAGTCGTGAGCGACCGGCGCTCCCCGCTTCACGTTCATCGCCACGCCGTAGTGCTTCTCGCCATCGCCCGCCCAGTCACCGGTGAGTTCCTTAGCGACCGCGAGGAAGTCGGTCCAGTTCTCGGGCGGCTTGATCCCCTTCGCGTCGAAGACGTCCTTGCGGTAGAAGAGGTTCCAGCTCTGGTTGGTGGCGGGCAGGCCGACGACTCCGCCGGCCCAACTGGCACCGTCGAGGAGCACCTTGTTCACGTTGGCGTTCAGATCCGCGTCGCTGGCGAGCAGGTCGTTGAGCTTCACCATGGAGTTGGCCGAGCCGAACTGACCCATCCAGAGGATGTCGAGGCCCATCAGATCGTGCTCAGCGGTGCCGCTCGTGGCGTCGAGGACGATGCTCTGGTAGAGGGTGTCGTAGTCGGCCAGGATCAGATCCATCTGCCCCTTCGTCTTGGCGGTCCAGGCCGGATTGACGACCGCCTTGTACTGTCCGCCGGGCACCGGCGCGTCCTGCAGGATGCCCTTGATGGTCTGACCGGCGAAGTCACCGGGAATCGCGGACGGGTTCACGGTGCTGCCGCCGGGGCTGCCACAGCCCTGGAGAGCCATCAGCCCGGCCACTCCCAAGGCTCCGCCCAGGAAAGTGCGGCGAGAGGTGCGGAACGGGCTTGCCAGTTGATTCTTGTCCATCCTTGTCTCCTGTTAGACGGCCTCGACATTCTGGGTCGAGGGAATGACGTCTGATGATTGAGCCGTCGGCTCGATTGCAGTGAGTAGTGGATTGGTTAATTCGGCATAGAGGTCCGGGCGACGGTCACGGAACCAGCCCAGACCCTTACGCAATTCAGTCATCGTGACCTTGTTCACTTGTGCGTAGATGAGCTCTTCGCCCGCGTCACCGGCCTGCGCGAGGACGTGCCCGTCGCAGCCGACGATGAGGCTGGAACCGAAGTAGTGGGGTCGGGACGGGTCGCCGGCGTCGCGTCCGACCCGGTTCACTCCGCCGACGTAGCAGATGTTGGCGATCGCGTGCGCCCGCAGCTCGACGGCCCAGGACGAGGCCGCCGGCCCTCCGGTCGCCGTGGGCACCAGGATCAGATCGGCACCGCGGAGAGCCAGGACTCGCGCGGCCTCGGGAAAGTGCCTGTCGTAGCAGATCAGGACGCCGAGGTTGATCCCGAACGGGGTGGATACGACCTCGAAGCCGGTGTCGCCCGGCGCGAAGTAGTACTGCTCCAGGCTTGTCCAGTTCGGAAGCAGGGAGCGCGGAATGCTGCTCTTGCGGTAATGACCGACGATGCTTCCGTCGACATCGATCGTCACCGCCGTGTTGTAGCGCCTGCCGTCCGCAGCCAACTCATACAGGGGCGCCACGATCACGATGGAAAGCCGCCGCGCGAGTTCCGCGATGGCGTCCACGGTCGGCCCGGGGACGGGTTCAGCCAGCGCCAGGCGGGTGCTGTCCTCCTCGTGGCAGAAGTAGGGCAGGTTGAACAGTTCGGGCAGGCATACGATCTGAGCGCCGTGACCGGCGGCTTCCTCGACGAGAGCGATCGCATGGGCGACATTCGCCGCCCGGTCGTCACCACCCCGCATCTGCACGAGGCACACACTCGCCTGCGGGCCGCCGGGAGCGGTCATTCGACACCCTCGTCCGTGGCTGACCTGGCAGCGATGGAGCGGCTGCTCTTCTCCGTCGCGCGGACGACGGTCTGGAGGTGCCCGCGCATCGCGTCCCGCGCTCGCCGCGGGTCGCGAGCGATCACCGCGTCGTAGATGCTGGTGTGCTCGACCAGGGCCTTCTCCACGGTTCCGGGCACGCTCTCGGTCCGCTGCCGGGCAACGGCGAGCAGGTCGCCCAGGGCATCGAGGGTGTTGACGTAGATGGAGTTCTGCGTTGCCACGGCCAGCGCCCGGTGGAACGCGATGTCCGCCTCGTACACCTGCTCACCGAGCTCGACCTGCAGGCGGAATGCCTCCAGAGCGGCTCCGAGGTCACTGAGGTCCGCCTCATCGCCGCGTTCTGCGGCGAGCCCGGCAATCTCGACCTCGATCAGACGCCGGAACTCCACCAGGTCGCGCAGCGCCTGGTCCTCCAGGAGCGCGGCAACCGTGTCGACGCTCATCGCCGATTCGGACGGAACGCTCAGCACGGTGGTCCCACGGCCCGGACGGGCGTCGACGACACCCATCACGGCGAGGGCCTGCACCGCCTCGCGGATCACGCTGGCGCCGACGTCGAACTCCTCCATCAGCTCACGCTGCGGCGGGAGCTTCTCCCCGGGGCTGTAGACGCCCTCACGAACTCGCTGGAGCAGGTTGTCGGCAACCATCTGCCCGAGGTTTCTACGGCTGAGCGGCATCTTGGACACACCGGCATCCTAGGGTAAGTCAGAGCTTCGTGTAAACAGGTTCTCCAGAATATAGGAGATTATGAGGTTCACTGTTATGCTGACGGCAGTCGAGCAGGGAGGTCGTGGTGAGTCGCCGAACCGATGTCGTCGTCCGCGGCGGCACGCTGGTGACCCCCGACGCGGTGGCGCAGGCGGACATCGCGATCCGCGACGGGAAGATCCTCGGCGTGGGCACCTCTGCGCGCTCGTCCGCCGGCGAGGTCGTCGACGCGACCGGGCTCCACGTGTTCGCCGGCTTCGTGGACGGGCACGTGCACCTCAGGGACCCCGGCGCACCGGAGTCCGAGGACTTCGCCACCGGTACCGCCGCGGCCGCGCTCGGCGGCGTGACGACGGTCGTGGACATGCCGAACACGAACCCACCGCCCCGCGACGAAGCCAGTTTCGCCGCGAAGGCCCATCACGTCTCTCCCCTGGCCCATGTCGATTTCGCGCTCACGGCCTTCGTCGGAGCGGACAGCGCCCCGGAAGACCTGGCCGGAGTGCTGGCCCAGGGCGCGGTGGGCTGGAACGCGTTCAACGGCGTCACGATCTACGGCGTCGCCCCCGCCGCCGACGACCTGCTGCTCGCCCTGCTCACGAGCGTCGCCCGGCACCAGACTCCGTTCGGCGTCCTGGTGGAGGACCAGGCGATGGTCGCCGCCGCTCGCCGCGCGCACGCCGGCGACACGTGGACGGCGTGGACCATGTCGCGAACGCCGGAGGCGGAGTTCGAGGCGATCGTCAGGATGCTGGCCCTCGCCGAAGCGACGAAAGCCCACGTGCATGTCAACCATCTGTCCCTCGGCGCCGGACTGCAACGCATCGCCGCTGCGCGGCGGCGAGGAGTCCGGGTCACCTGCGAGACCACACCCCACTACCTCCTGGTCAGCCGGGACCATGTGCAGCAGAAGACCGCGTTGAGCCCCGTCAGCCCCCCGCTTCGAAGCGAGCACGACGGTGCGCTGCTCTGGGCCGGGCTCCGGTCGGGCGCGGTCGACATCCTCACCTCCGACCATGCCCCCCACCCCTCCAGCGCACTCTCTCGCGAGGATCCGTGGGGACCCCCGGTCACCGGCTTCAGTGGCATCGAGCTGACCGTCCCCCTCATGCTCGACGCCGCGCGCCGGGGGTTGCTGTCGCTCTCCCAACTGGCGCGGGCCTTCTCGGAAGCGCCGGCACGTCTCTTCGGCCTGCATCCGCGCAAGGGAAGCCTGGAGGTCGGCGCGGACGCCGACCTGACCTTCGTCGACCTGGGGCTGCGCAGGACGGTGGATCCGGCCAGACTCCACAGTCGGGGTGTGCTCACCCCCTTCGCCGGGTGGGAGCTCACCGGCTGGCCTGTGATGACGATGCTCCGCGGCCGGATGATCGCCTCCGACGGAGAGCTTCTCTCGCAGCCCGGCCAGGGAGAGATGCTCCGACCAGCCAGCGTGGCCTGATTCAACAGAAAGGAAGTGCTCGGTTCATGATCGACCTGCTAGTGAAGAACGGGACGGTGGCGACAGCCGACAGCCAGTACCGGAGCTGCATCGCCATCGACGACGGCAGGATCGTTGCCGTCGGCGACAGTGCGGCCATGCCGCAGGCGCGCCGAGTCATCGATGCGGACGGGCTCGTCGTCATGCCGGGACTCATCGATGGCCACACCCACTTCTGCGAGGACCTGAGCATCCTCGCCGAGCCCTACGAGACCGGCACCCAGGCTGCCGCGGCCGGCGGCGTGACCACCACGCTGCTGATGCCCTGGGACACGCCCTCCCTGGGTTCGAAGGAGGTCCTCGACTACCGCAAGGAGTACGCACGCGGCCGGACCCACGTGGACTACGGCTTCATCGGCACCGTGCTGGCGAACACCGCCGCCGACGCCGCGAAGAACCTCCCGGAGCTGTGGGACGCGGGCGTCGTGGCGATCAAGACGCTGATGGTCACCGACGATCCCGCCTTCCCCAGCCTCGACGACGGGCAGCTGGTCGACGCCCTCCGCATCCTCGCCGGGGTGAACGGTCTCCTGACCGTCCACGCCGAGAACGCGGGCATCCTGGAACACAACCGGCGGGCTCTCATCGCGGCCGGGCGCATCGACTATCTCGCCCACGAGGAATTCAGGTCCGAGCTGTCGGAGAACGAGGCGGTGAGCCGCCTGGCCTATTTCGCCGAGAACACGGACGCTCGGGTCGTGGTGGCCCACATGTCCACGGCGTTCGGGGTGGACCGGACCCGGAAGGCCCGCCTCACCGGGCACAAGGTCTACTCCGAAGTCTGCGGCCGCAACCTCTTCCTGAGCACCGACGACCTGCGGGAGCGGGGTCCGTGGGTCAAGACCGGCCCACCCGTGCGGTCCCCCGAACAGGTCGAGGCGCTCTGGGAACGGATTCGCAACGGGGGGATCACCCACTTCTCGTCCGATCACGCTGCGTGGACCAGGGAGAACAAGGAGAAGGGCCTGAGCAACATCTGGCTCGCCGACGGCGGAATCCCCCAGCTCCAGGAGACGCTCCCGCTGCTTCTGAACGCCGTCAACGAGGGCCGGTTGACCCTGGAGGACACGGTCCGCCTCACCTCCTACAACCCGTCGGAGATCTACGGCCTGCGTCCGCGAAAGGGCCTGCTCGCACCGGGCTACGACGCTGACCTCGTCCTCGTCGACCTCAACCGGACCGCCCGGATCGAACCGTCCATGGTGAAAGCCCACGTCGGCTACAGCGCCTACGACGGCTTCGAGCTGACGGGATGGCCGGTCATGACCCTGGTCCGCGGAGAGGTCGTGATGGAGAACGGCGAGATCGTCGGCAGTCCCGATCACGGCACGTTCATCCGCAGAGTCAGCCACTAACCCAAGACCAGTCAAATCACACCCTGAAGGAGTAGAAGTGATCCGCAAGATCGTCACGTTCGTCGATGAGATCCGCGTCGAAGGCGGACGGGAGGTGAATCCTCCGTACCGGGCGGCTGCGGCCGCGGCCATCATCAGCAATCCCTTCGCAGGTCGGTACGTCGACCAACTGGTGGAGCTGAGGAAGGAGTACTCGAAGATTCTCGCCGAGTTGCTGGTTCCACGCGCTCTGCACGCCATCGGCTTCGAACTCGAAGACCTCGACGTGGCCTGCTTCGGCAAGGCGGCGCTCGTCGGCATCAACGGCGAGATCGAGCACGGTTCGGCCATCATCCACAACATGGACTTCGGTGGCACCGTCCGGGACATTCTCGGCGGCGGCGACGCCATGATCCCTTCCGCCGAGAAGCGAGGCGCTCCCGGAGCGACCCTCGACATCCCTCTGAAGAACCGCCACGACGCGTCCCGGGCGGCCTACCACCAGACGATGGAGATCCGGGTTCCCGACGGCCCCGGTGCCGACGAGATCCTGATCGCTGCCGGGATCGCCATCGGCACCCGGCCCCATCCCGGCCGCGG
Source organism: Propionicimonas sp. (assembly GCF_029975155.1). Classification (GTDB taxonomy): domain Bacteria; phylum Actinomycetota; class Actinomycetes; order Propionibacteriales; family Propionibacteriaceae; genus Propionicimonas. The sequence continues at coordinate 44,466 of NZ_JARKPQ010000341.1, forward strand.
CATCACGGACTGACGCCTCACCCCGTCCTCACGCGCCGCCAGGTGGAGGACGACGGCCCCACCACGCCTGATCTGCCTCGGACCAGGGCGTTCGTGGGGTCCGCGGATGTGGCGCCGGTGGATCCGCCGGCGCCACATCCCCCGGCAGGGCTCGTTCCCTCGGTAGCCCGCCCTGGCACGAACACAACACTGGAAAGGTCCCTGAAGTGATCGACCTTGTCGTCCGCGGCGGGCTCGTCGCCTCACAGACGGACGTGCATCCCGCGAGCATCGCCATCGACAAAGGTGTGATCGTCGCCGTCGGCCAGGATCACGCCATGCCGGCGTCCCGGAGGACCGTCGATGCGACCGACCGGCTGATTCTGCCCGGTCTGATCGATGGTCACGCACACTTCTGCGAGGACCTCGACATCCTCGCGGAACCGTACGAGACCGGCACCCAGGCCGCCGCGGCCGGCGGGGTCACCACGGTGATCACCATGCCGTGGGACACGCCTTCGCTGGAGACCATGGACGTCCTCGACCACCGGCGACGGCATATCCAGGGTCGCGCCTACATCGACTACGGACTGCACGCCGGCATTTCCGCGCACAGCTACCCGGACGCCGCCACGAACCTCGCCGCCCTCTGGGACGCCGGCGTCTGCGGGGTGAAGTTGTTGATGGTGTCCACCGATCCCCACTTCCCCCACCTGGACGACGGGCAGATCGTCGACGTCCTGCGGATCATGGCCGACCTCGACGCCCTGCTGGTCGTCCATGCCGAGAACCCCGACATCAACCGGCGCAACAAGGAGCGCCTCCTCGCCGAGGGACGCAGGGATCCCATGGCGCACGCCGAGTACCGGACCCCGCTCAGCGAGAACGACGGCGTGCGGCGGATCACCCAGCTGGCTTCCGAGGTGGGCGCGCGCGTCGTCGTCGCGCACATGTCGACCGCCCAGGGTGTGGCCACGGTGGCCCGTGCGCGTCGCGACGGCGCCTCGATCGACTCCGAGGTGCTGGCCCGCAACCTCTGGCTGAGCACGGTCGACCTGGCCGAACGCGGGTCCTGGGTGAAGACCGGTCCGCCGGTGCGGGATCCCGCCGAGGTCAGCGCGCTCTGGCCGCTCCTGGCCGACGGCTCGGTCTCGATCATCTCCTCCGACCACGCCCCCTGGACCAAGGAGGTGCGCAGCAGGGGCGAGTCCGACATCTGGGTCGCCTACGACGGCATCCCGCAGATCCAGGAGACCCTGCCGTTGCTCCTCGACGCCGTCTCGCGCGGGCGGATCTCGATCACCGACGTGGTCCGGCTCACCTCCTACAACCCGTCCCGGATCTTCGGCCTGCGTCCCCGCAAGGGCCTGCTCCAGCCCGGCTACGACGCCGACCTCGTGCTGGTCGACATGAACCGGAAGGTGGTGCTCTCCGACTCGCTCGCGAAGACCTACGTCGGGTACACGACCTTCGAAGGACTGGAGGTCTGCGGCTGGCCCACCATGACCATGGTCCGCGGCGAGACGGTGATGATCGAGAACGAGATCGTCGGAAGCCCCACCCATGGCGAGTGGATCCCCCGGCAGTCCCGGCCGGTGACGGCGTCCGGGCAGCTCACCGCCGGCTCCAGACTCGGCGGGTAGGACATGAGCGCGCCAGAACCGGCGGTGGAACGGAAGGGATGCGTCCCCGACCTGCTCGAGACGGCCGTTGTCGTCGTGGTTCGAACGGCGAACGCCGCCGGAATGAACGCCCTGGCCGAGGCGCTGATCCGCGGCGGCGTCAGGCACATGGAGATCACGACCACCGTGCCGGCGGCCCTGGACTGCATCGCATCGGTGCAGGCCGAGGCCGGTGACCGGATCCACGTCGGGGCCGGCACGGTGCTCGACGTCCGCACGGCGAAGGACGCCATCCGTGCCGGTGCGAGGTTCATCGTCAGCCCGGTCATCGACCCGGCAATCGTCGACGCGGCCAAGACGCAGGGCGTCCCCGTCATACCCGGCTGCATGACCCCCACGGAGATCCTCGCTGCCCTGCGACTCGAGGTCGACTGCATCAAGCTGTTCCCGGGGAGGGTCGCCACGCCCGGCTTCTTCGCCGACATGCTGGGTCCGTTCCCGAACGCCCGCCTGATGCCTACCGGAAACGTGGACCTGGCCACCATGCCCCAGTACCTGCGCGCGGGGGCCGTCGCCGTCGGAGTGGGCAAGGCGATCGTCGACCCGGCCGCGTTCGCGCACGGGGAGTGGGACCTGATCGCCGCGAGAGCCACGGACTTCGTGGAGCTGGCCCGCCGGACGAAAGGACGCCGACAATGACTCCTCCCAAGTTGGTCGGATTCGGCGAGGTGCTGCTCAGGCTCAACCCGCCCGGGCACCAGCGGCTGCTCGGCGCCACCTCCTTCGAGGCCCACTACACCGGCGCGGAGGGGAACGTCGCGGTGATGCTGGCCCAGCTCGGCCTGGCGGCGGAGGTCGTCACCCGGCTCCCCGGGCACGACGTCGGGCAGGCCGCCGTCAACTCGTTGCGCCACTGGGGCGTCGGAACGTCCCATATCGCTCGCGGCGGTGACCGGATCGGGATCATGTATCTGGAGACCGGCGCGGCACAGCGTGGCGCCCGGGTCCTGTACGACCGGACCGGGACGTCCTTCCAGTCCGCGGCCAGGCACGACTTCGACTGGGACGCGATCCTCGGAGAAGCCACCTGGCTGCACTTCTCCGGCACCGCCCCCGCACTCGGGCCAGGCGTGCGCGACATTCTCGACGACGCCCTGACCGTTGCGAACGGGCTCGGCGTCACGGTCAGCTGCGATCTGAACTATCGGGCCAGCCTGTGGTCGGAGGCCGAGGCCCAGCGGACGATGCCCGCCCTGATCGAGCGGGTGAACGTCCTGTTCGGCAACGAGGAGGACGCCGCCCGCGCGTTGGGGGTGCGCGCCGGCCGGAGCGACTGGTCGCAGGGCACCCTCGACCGGCCCGCCTACGAAGAGGTGGCCACCACGCTGGCGGACCGCTACGGCCTCACCCACGTGTCCACCAGCCTCCGGCGCAGCATCTCCGCGTCCGTCAACGAGTGGGGTGGGATGCTCTTCGACGGCTCGGGCCATCACTACAGCAGGACCTACCTGATCGATCCGATCGTGGATCGAGTGGGCGGCGGCGATTCCTTCGCGGCCGGCATCATCTACGGCCTGATGACCGGGCTGAGCTCCGACGACACCGTCGAGTACGCAGCCGCCGCCTCCTGCCTGAAGCACTCCATTCCCGGAGACCTGAACCTGATTCACAAGGCCGACATCGAGAGCCTGTTGAGCACAGGCGGCACCGGACGAGTGGACCGCTAGCCCCGGGACGGTCCCTGAGGAGCCGGAGAGGAACGAGCCGGCATCACGATGGGCGGGGCGCGCCGTCATGCTCGGCCACCGTCCGACGGCGCCCGCACCGCTACTGGCCGCCGAACGCGTTGAGGGCGTCGCGCAGCGAGCCGTACCCGCGGGCACAGACCGCTCCCTTGCTCTCGGGTGCGGCCTCACCCTTGGTCTCGCAGGGATTGCCGGCCTGCCGGATCAGCGCCTGGTTCATCGACTGGATGCTCTGCTCCGACATCGTCCAGCCCAGCGGGGCGGTCACCGCCGGGGCGATCGACTGGTTGACCACGATCACGCCGCGGGGCCGGACGGCCTTCAGCGCCTCAGCGGCAAGACCGGCGTCCGGTAGCGCCGCTGACCACAGGCTGGACGCGTCCACCACGGACGCGGCCCGCTGGAGCAGCGTCGGCACCGTGCCCATGGCCGTCAGCGCCCGCAGGAAGCCCACCGGCGGGACCGCCGCCTCCAGTGTGGTGCCGGGAGCGGTCACGGCGAGGTCTCCGGCGGTGTCGTTGTCGAAGTAGACCACCATGGGCACGATCAGGTCGACGACGTCCGCGCCGGACGCGAGGCTCGCCTCGTTGTGGCTGCGCACCGGATCGAGCCAGATCGGGGCCAGGTCGACGATGGTGCCGATGCCGCTGTTCTCCACGTAGCCACCGTCGACGAGCTGCTCGACGCCGCCACCCGGGCACCCGACCACACCGGACGGGGTGACGTACGGGAACCGGGCGGCGAGCATGGCCGCGGTCACCGCCTGGATGTTCCCCGCACACCCGCGGTCGCCCGCGCCACCGAAATAGCCGAAGAAGTCCAGCGAGTTCGCCACCAACTCCGCCTGCGGGCCAGTCGTCGTCCCCGTGCCGTCCCCGGCCACCAGTTCCTCGAAAGCCCTGTCGCACGGGATCGGTCCCGATCCGGTGCCCGCCAGGCTCGGCAGGTCGATCTGGCTGACGAGGACCCGGCAGCCCGTCGACACCGATGTCGAGTTCAGGACCAGGAAGCCCGGTGGCCTCGCCGTGGCCTCTCCGGCCCGGTCGGGGAGGAAGTCGTTGCTGAGCGCGCCGGTCTCGTCGTCCGGCGCGGCTCCGTCAAGGCGCCACTCCCGCACCCACGCGTCCTCGATCAGGGCTGCCCGGTCCCGCCAACCGGGTCGCTCCGCCGCCAGCGGGATGCCGGCGGTCGGATAGAGGAAGTCGCGCAGCACCAGGCCGAGCGAGGCCTGGCCGAGGGCGGACGAGCGCGCCATCGCGATCACCTGGTCGTGGGCCGGCGTCCGGTCGGCGAAGCGGCTGATCGTCAGGCCCACCGCTCCTCCCGACGCACCGCCGGAGAAGAGAGCCACCCGGCAGGCGCTGCGCTCCCCGTCGACGAGCGCGTCGCCCTCCAGCCGGTACGTCCCGGTGAGCAGGTCCACCCCGGCGCTCGTCCAGTAGGCAGCGCGGATGCCTCCGCCCTCCGCGGCCAACAGCGGCATCACCCTGATCCGGAAGAGCCGGCCCTCCACAGGCGTCACCGTCCCGCAGTCCCGGGTCGCCGCTTCCCACATTCCGAACGCGGTGGCGAGGTCGGGTCGATCGGGGATCGGCGCACCTGCCTGCGCTCCGGTGCCCCGGACGGCGTGGACGTCGGCCGCGCCGGCCTGCACGCTGGCTGCGACGATCAACGCCACCAGCAGGGTGAAGACCGGTGCCGAGGTGAGCTTCCGGCCGAGGACGGAGATCCAGAAGACCTCCGGCGGCTTGCGGTTCTGGGCCAGGACCGTGACGGTGCCCAACGTCATCACCACCAGCAGCAGCGCCAACTGCAGGGTCGCCGCGACCCCGAGGCTGCCGGCGATGCCCGGCACGTTGGCCGCGGCCAGCAGCAGGAGCAGGAAGGCGAGCGGGACGAATCCGCTGTGGAACCAGGCGGGGGCCTTCGGCGACCCCTCGCGAGCCGGGACCGTCCAGCCCGCCGGGAGGCGATCGGCGATGGCACCGGCCAGTGGCCACGCGCCCACGGCGACGAGCAGCCCACCCATCAGCGCCCACACGCGGAGCGGGTCCGCCGTGATGTCCTCGAAGGCGTCGAGGGCGACAGGTGCGGTGAACGCCCGGACGAGTCCCAGTCCCGCGATCACGAGCACGGAGACCGCGGCGACGTCTCCGGTGCGAGCCGCTGCGCCGTACTGGCCTGGGGTCGCCGCCGGCTTCGCTTTGGCCTCCAGGCCGCCCGCCCAACGGGCGAGGCAGCGAGTGGACGCCTGGTTACGCAGGTGCCTGATCCAGGCGGAGGCCGCGGCGATGACCACGGGCAGCGCGGCGAAGATCAGCAGACCCACGAGTCGGGTCTCCCCCCACCCCGACACCTGGCCGAGCAGCGCCGCACCGAGGAAGGGCACCGGCACAGCCAGCCAGGAGCTCAGCCGGGAGCGCTCCCTGGCGTCCCCGTCCGTGCCGATCCGGTCCCACAGGTGGTCGCTGCGCAGCCGTCCGAGGACGAACAGCAGGACGGCGCTGAGCACGGCCAGCGCGGCGGCCCAGGCGGCCTCGTCCATCCGTCCCGGTTCCACCCAGGACCGCTCCACGTCCGGCAGCTGATCGAGGATGTCCGCGCCCGGGATCAGGCTCACCAGAGCCGCCAGCACGACGAACAGCAACGAGAACCGCTGGGTGTAGACGGCCTTCCTCGCGTTCTGTGCGCTCGTGCCCATCGTGGCGCGCATCGCCGAGGCGCTCCAGGCCCACATCGCGACCAGCAGCACGACGGCCACCATTGCCCACTTGGCCCGGGACGCCCAGATCACGGCATGCGCCACGAAGTCCGGCACGGCACCGTTCGGCGGCCGACCGGTGAGAAAGGCCAGGACGTCCTCGAGCAGATCGATCGCGGCAAGCACGAGCACGGTGCGGCCCAGCCACCGGCGGCGGGCGTTCTGCTCGGCGGTGCCCGAACCATGCTTGATCAGCCACCGCCCGAGGAGGGCGTAGAGACCGATGAAGACGATGTCGAGCGCGAGGTACCACCAGAACCACGTCCTCAGCGGGTCGGAGGCACCCGTGATCTCCGACCGCCAGGCGTCCGGGGAGAGAGTGAGACTGCCGAGACCCATCAACGTGTTGAACGACCAGGCCCTGCCCCCGCCGTCGAGCACCTGCCCCGAGAGCCGGCTCACCTCGCCCATGGCGATCAGCAGTCCGACCGCGGTGGTGAGCATCATGGCCGGAGCCACAGGAAGTTTCGGAGCCTGCACGTTCGCCCGGGACTCGGTGGCGCTCATGACTGCGCCTCCTTCGGCGGGTTCCCGGTGTTCCGGATGTTGACCAACCGGTTCATCGTGGCGAACCAGAACGGGGCACCCATGGACGTGGCGGCTATGGACAGCCCGAAGCCGACGAGCAGACCGCCCCAGCCGGGAGCATCGGACGGGCGTCGGCTCCACTCCTGGAAGCCGATCGGCAACCCCGCCAGCCCCCAGGCGTCCAGTTCGGCGAGCGCACACTCGGCAGGAGTCCGGGTCCCGTCGGTCTGCCGGCAGCCACCGGCCACGTCCGCGGAGGCGGCCACGCTCGCGCGCAGCGCGCCGTCCGCCCACAGCGAGGACGTGATCGCCAGCGCGTCGATGTGCAGGACGCCCACCACGGCGACGGCCACCACGACGCCGACCCGCTTCGCCCAGCGCTTGTAGGCGCCGGTGACCCGGTCCATCTGGGCGGTGTACCAGCTCTCGATGCCCTTGATCAGTTCGTCGGTCTTCCCGTCGGCGGCCTTGGCCAGGGCCCGCAACGACTCCGTGAGCCCCTCGCCATCCCCCGACCAGCCGAGCCGTTTCGCCAGTTCCGTCATCGACGAGTCGGCCTGGGCACCACCGATCTGCTTCGTGGCTGCCAGGTCGAGGAGCGCGGTGGCGAAGATGTCGGCCGGCAGGTAGCTGGGATTCCGGGTCTTGCCCGTACCGAAGCGGGTCGTCTTGAACGGCTGGACGAGGCTGTGCCGCATGACGTCGGTGACGTTGAGTCCCTCCGACGACGGCGCGGTCCAGCCGGACCATGCCCGCAGCCAGCCGATCACCCGGGAGGGACGCTCGTTGGCGACCCTGGCGCCAAGGGCCGCCCGGTCGAGATGGCCCGCGGACAGGGACGCCCGCACCAGCGACTTCGGCTGTGCCTTCGCCCTGATCGGCTCCCCCTCCGTCGGATCCAGCATTTCCTGGATGCCGACGAGCAGCGCCTTGGCGCGCTTGTTGACGATGCTCGCGCACCACTCGACCGCGCCGGCGGTGAACAGTGCGGTCAGATAGAACACCAGGCACAGCCCGAGGGCTGTCTCCACCACAGCGGACATGGGTCGCCTCCTCGCAACACCCACGGACGGTTGGTGCGGACGGAGGACCCGGGAACATGGCCACCGGCAGGACCCGTCGACACGAGGTTCGAACGGGGCGGCACGGCTGCGGACGAGATGGCGGTCGCTGACCCGGACGGGAACTCGACAGCGCTCGCGGAACTCATGGGGTGCCTCCTCCGCTGACTCAAGTGAACTCCGAACCGCGACGCACCGCAGGACTTGGCCGCAGAATCAGCAATCCCTTACGTCGCTATCAGGGAGCCGGCGGCGCCCGGACGACGAAGCGCCGGGGAAGGCCCGGTCAGACGACGCCCGTCGCCCTCGTCCTCCGCTGTGGCGACGCCGCTCAGTCGGCGAGCGCGGCGAGGAAGCTCGCGCTCGGCGCGAAGAACGTGGTGCCCGTCCGCGGCGTGGAGAAGTCGAGGATGCGGTCGTGCCTGCCGGGCGGATCGCCGATGTACATGCGCTCGAGCATCTTCTCGATGACCCACAGGTGGCGGGAGTAGCCAATGAAGTAGGTGCCGAACTCGCCCTGGCCGGGGCGTCCGAAGGGCATGTTGTCGCGCACGATGTCGTGCTCGCCCGCGTCGTCGGTGATCGTGCTGAGCGTCTTGTGCGACTTCTGGGCGAGTCCCTCGGCGTCGGGCAGCTCGACGTTGTCGAATTTGCGGCGCCCGATGACCGACTCCTGCTGCTCGACCGTCAGCCCCTGCCAGGCGTCGATCTGGTGGGTGTAGCGCTGGACGACGACGTAGCTGCCGCCGGCGAAGTCGGGATCCTCGTCACCCACGAGGGTCGCAGCGTGGAGGCCGGGCCCGACGGGGTTGGCCGTGCCGTCGACGAAGCCCAGCAGGTCGCGCGCGTCGAAGTAGCGGAAGCCGAACGTCTCATCGACCACCGTCACAGCGCCGCCGAGTTCGGCGAGCAGCAGCTTCTCGAACTCGAAGCACAGGTCGGTGAAGTCGGCGCGGATGTGGAACAGCAGATCGCCCGGCGTCGCGGGAGCGGTGTGCTGACCGCCCTGCACGGGGACGAACGGATGCAGGTCGGCGGGCGGTACGTGCCCCGTGACGCGCTCGAAGACGTCGTGCCCGATGGCGGCGGTGCAGGTCAGCGACGCGTGCATGTCCCGGAAGGCGACCGTCTTCACGAGGTCGTCCAGCCCGCCGAGAGTGTCCCGCACGGTCGCGGCGGCCGCGTCCCCGCGGTTCACCGTGACGACGAGGAAGATGGCGGCCCGCGTGAGCGGGGCGTCGACACGCTGCGGCTCGGCAGGAATCGGGGACGGGGAGTCGGTGCTCGTCATGAGCCGACCATAGACCGCGCGGGACGGGCGGCCGGCTCGTGTTCAGTGCGGTTGGCCGAGGACACGGAGTCCATGCGTGCGTGCCCCTTGCAGCCCCAACGCGGGGCTAGAAGGTCACAGTGACGGTCAGCTCCTCCGCACCACGCACGACAGCCAGGACGAGCTGGTCGCCCTCTCCCAGCCCGGCGAGCACGCCGTAGAGGTCCTCGGGCACGCGCAACTGCTGCTCGCCGGCGCGCACGAGCAGGTCACCGGACCTGATCGAGGCGCTCGCCGCCGGACTGCCCTCGGCGACGTCGCGCACCAGCAGGCCGTCCTGTTCGCTCAGGCCCACGGCCGCACGGAGCCGGGCCGCCACGTGCGTGGGCGCCAGGGCGACGCCGAGGCGGACCGGTTCGTAGGTGCGTCCGCCGGCCATGGCCTCCACGGACTGGCGCAACGTGGCGTCGACCGTCCGGGCCAGGTAGAACCCGTAGTCGAGACGGTGGGTGTTGATGGCCACGACCCGTCCGGCGCGGTCGAGCACGGGCGCCCCGGACGATCCGGGGGCGCACGGCGCGGTGTGCTCGATCGCGCCCCTGATCGGGCGGCCCCGCGGCCCGGTGAAGCCCGCTTCGGTCGCGGTGACCTGTCCCCAGGTGACCCGGGGACGATGGCGTCCGGCCGTCACGGCGAGGACGACGTCGCCGACGCCGGACGGCTCGTCCGCCCAGGGCAGGGCCGCGGCGTCCGCCGTGTCGACGTCGAGCACCACCAGGTCGCCGTCGACGTCGGACCCCACGACCGAGCCCTGCGCGGCGCGACCGTCGGCGAAGCGGACCTGCGTGGTGCGGTCGCGGAGATTGTGGGCGTTGGTGAGCACTCGATTGGGCGCGACCACGAAACCGGTCCCGCGTCCCCGCGTGCCGATCGTCACCACGCCCGGACGGACAGCTTCTCCCGTCGTGCGGACCAGATCGGTCAGTTCGTCGATCAGCGACATGATGCGCCTCCTACTTACTATCGAATCGCTAGTGACGATAGACTCAAACCGTGGCTGATGGCAATACCCCTTCTTCCGCCCGCACCGCCGGGCTCGACGCGGCGGCGCGGATGGTCGGCGACCGGTGGAGTCTGCGATTGATCGGGGCGCTGCTCGAGGGTGACCGCACGTTCGGCGAGCTCGCCGGCGAGGTGCCGGGGATCGCGCCGACGATCCTGACCGCTCGCCTGCGTTCGCTTCAGGGCGCGGGGTTGCTCACCGCGTCCCCGTATGAGCTTCGACCGGTGCGGATGCGTTACGCGCTGACCGCACCCGGGCGGCGCCTGGCTGCCGCCATCGCCACGCTCGCGGAGTGGGGAGCCGCGCGCGAAGGGTCACCCCAGGCGGTCGTGCACGCCCGGTGCGGCACCCCGGTGGTGACCCGTCCGTGGTGCCCCACCTGCGAGGAGCCGGCCGACGACGGTGCGCGCGAGAGCGACGAGCTGCTGTGGTGCTAGCCCAGGCCTGCCCGATGACCACCCGGATCCACGCCTGATCGCGGTGCTGGCGCACTCGCCCGAGAACGCGCCATGATGATCCACTTCACGGCGAACAGGGGTGGACAGAGAGGCGCGATGCGGATCGCAGTGGTGGGGAGTTACGGCGTCGGCCTGACGATGCGGGTCCAGCGCGCCCCGGAGGCCGGCGAGACGCTCACCGGCGGTGTCTTCTCCTCGGGCCACGGGGGGAAGGGCTCGAACCAGGCCGTCGCTGCCGCCCGCCTCGGTGCGGAGGTGTCGCTGCTGACGGCGGTGGGCAGGGACGCCTTCGGCGCGGACGCCCGTGAGTTGTGGGAGGCCGAGGGTGTGTCGTCCGACCACGTGGTGACGACGGACGCGTCGACGATGGTGGGCGTGATCCTGGTCGACGACACCGGTGAGAACCGCATCGCGATCGCCCCGGGCGCGCTCGATCGGCTCTCCCCCGCCGACGTGGACGCCTTCGCCGACGAGGTCGCTGCGGCGGACCTGCTGGTCACGGGCTTCGAGATCCCGGTCGAGGTGGCGCGACGAGCGCTCCTGGTGGCGCGGCGCCACGGAGTGCGGACGCTGCTGAACCCGGCTCCGGCGCCCGCCGAGCCGCTCGACGACGAACTGTGGGGACTGGTCGACGTGATCACCCCGAACCAGACCGAAGCGATGCGGCTGACCGGCGAGAGCGAGCTGGCGTCGGCCGAGGAGTGCGCGCAGGCGATCAGGCGGCGGTTCGCCGGAGTGACGATCATCACGCTCGGCGGCGACGGCTGCCTGGTCGACGAGCCAGGGACGCAGCCCGTCGTCGTTCCAGCCGTGCAGCCGCGGCAGGTGGTCGACACCACCGGCGCGGGCGACGCCTTCACCGGCGCGCTGGCGGTGGCGCTGGCTCGCGGCGACCAGCTGAGGGACGCCGTCCGCTTCGCCGCGGCCGCCGGAGCCCACGCGGTGGGCATCGCGGAGGTCATCCCCAGCCTGCCCCGCCCGGACGACATCGCAGCTCTGCTCGCCCTCGACCCGCCGCCCCCACCGCTCGCCCCCAACCCACCCTCACCGCTCGCCCCCAACCCACCCTCACCGCTCGTCGAGCCTGTCGAGACGCACGCACCGATGCATCCCAGCCCAGGGACGACCGGACGCTCTGATCAACACTGAAATCAGGAAGGACCCATTCCCCATGGCACTCGACAGCAGCGTCCTCGACGCCCTCACCCCCGAGAGCATCGCGCCGCACATCCAGCACACCCTGATCGAGACGGGCCTCACGCGCGACCGGATCGTCCAGCACGCGGAGGAGGCGGTCACCTACGGCTTCAACGCGGCGATGATCCCGGGATCGTGGGTCCCGGAGGTGGTGGAGGTACTGCGGGGCACCGGGGTGATCGTGGCGTCCGCGCTCGACTTCCCCACGTGCGGAGTGATGTCGTCGCGCGGCAAGGCAGCCGAGGCCCAGAGCCTGGTGGACGCCGGAGCGCAGCAGATCGACATCGGCGTCCAGGTGGGCTGGCTGAAGAGCGGCCTGTACGACCGGTTCCGCGACGACATCGCCGGCGTGGTCGCCGCGGGCGTCCCCGTGAAGGTGATGCTCGAACTGCCGCTGCTCACCCCGGACGAGCGGGACGCGGCGGTCGAGCTCTCCATGGAAGCCGGCGCCGCATACCTCAAGAACGCGAGCTCCGGCGCCGTCGAGGTGGCCAACCCCGCCTCGATCGCCTACCTCGCCGCCAAGGTCCGCGACGGCGTCCAGGTGAAGGCGTCCGGCTCGATCAAGTCCTACGACCAGGCAGCATCACTGCTCCGGGCGGGCGCGGTGCTGCTCGGCACGAGCGCCGGCAAGGCGATCGTCGCCGGTACATCGTCCGCCGAAGGCAGCTACTAGAGACCGCCTCCTGATCCCGGAACGATCCCTGAGCCTGACGAAGGGTGTCTGAGCGGGCTTCGTCACGCTCAGACAACACCCTTCAGCGAGTGGAGCGACCGCCTCTGATCGAACCCCTTTCCGGACCCTCGATCTCCACGCCCTCGCCGAGGGCCTGGGCCGACAACTCGGCCGCGAGCTCTTCGGCGGCGGCGATCCGCTCGGTCCGGTGGGCCGCGTCCCCGGTCGCCGCGGTGCTCGCCGCGGCCCTCGCGGTGGTCACGGGCTGGTCGGTCGCGGTCCTGCTCTTCGATGCGCTCCGCGTGGTTCGCCTCGTCCCGCTGCCGCTGAGTGGCTGGGGACTCGCTCTGAGGCTGCTCCTGCTGGCCGGCGCCGCGGCCGCCGTCCAGCCGATCCTGCGCGCCCGCCAGGTACTCCGGGAACGCTGTCCGGCCTGCTCGCGCTGGTTGCCGGGCCCCCTCGCACGGATCCCGCGTTGGCCGATCGCCATGGGCGTCGTGTTCGCCCTTCCCTACCCGGTGCTGCGGGTCGTCTGGCTGCTGGGCGGCACGATCGGCAAGACCGGCGGGCCGGAGGCGGCGGACCGGGCGGTGCGGCTCGCAATGGCGTCGGCCGGCGCACTGCTGGTGGCACTGGCTGTCGTCCTGCTGGTCGGTCGCGGGCCTACCTGGCTGCGGACGGTCCTCGGTCTCGGCGGGCTGGTGGTGGGTGCCGGACTCGCCTGCACGTTCGGTCCCGCCGCCGCTGGAGTGGCGAGCATGCTGCTGATCGACGGGCTGGATGTGCCCCCTGCAGCGGGTCTTTCCGTGTGGGTGTTCGCCCTCTTCTACGGTTCCTGGACGCTGGCGGGCGTCGGGGTGGCGCTCGGTGGTTGCCGGTACTGGATCCACCGCCGGGCGGACTGTGCGTCCTGCCGGCGCCTGCTCGCTGCCGACGACGTCGGCTGAGCTTGGTCCACCGACAACGTTCAGCGGCCGGCGCCGGGATGGCCGAGCTGGCGCCAGGCCTCGTAGACGGCGATGGCGGCGGCGTTGGCGAGGTTGAGCGAACGCATCCCTGGCCGCATGGGTATCCGCACACGCTCGGTGATCCGGGGGTCGGCCAGCACGTCGTGGGCGAGCCCGGTGGGTTCGGGGCCGAACAGGAGGATGTCACCGGGCTGGTAGGCCACGTCGGTGTGGAGGGTCTCGGCATGGGCGGTGAAGGCGAACACCCTGCCGGGCAGGAGAGCCTCATAGGCGTCCGGCAACGAGTCGTGGACGAAGGTGACGGCCTGGTCGCGGTAGTCGACACCGGCGCGGCGCAGCTTGGCGTCGTCCATGTCGAACCCGAGCGGACGCACCAGGTGCAGTTCGGCGCCGGTCACCGCCGCCAGCCGCATCGTCGCGCCGGTGTTGTTGGGGATCTGCGGCGAGTGGAACAGGATGCGCAGGGGACGGGTCACGGACGTCATCCTGTCACCGCGCTGCCGACGGCCAGTCCAGGGCGAACCGGCTGGTGTAGTCCCGCAGGGTCTGGTCGATCGGGTCGGTGAAGCAGAGCCGGCGGGCGATCAGCTGCAGTGGCGTGCTGACGTCGTCGGCGTCCACGTCCAGCACCGTCGGGTACAGCGGGTCGCCCAGGACCGGCAGTCCCAGAGCGGCCATGTGCACCCGCAGCTGGTGGGTCTTCCCCGTGGCGGGCGTCAGCCGGTAGCGCGCGTACCGGCCCCGGGTCTCGACGAGCTCGACCAGGGTCTCGGCGTTCGGCACCCCGTCCACCACCTCGGCTTGCAGGCTGCCCCGCCGCTTCTCGATCCGGCTGGTCACGCGGCGCGGGAACTCCAGCGTCGGGTCGAACCGCGCCAACGCCTCGTAGCTCTTGCGCACCGCCTGCGTCTGGAAGACCCCGGCATAGGCGGCGCGGTACTCGCGGCGCGCGGTCAGCACCAGCACACCGGCGGTGAGCCGGTCCAGCCGATGTGCCGCGGCGAGCTCAGGCAGACCCAGGGAGTTCCGCAGCCTCACCAGCACCGACTCGGTGACATGCGTACCCCGTGGGGTCGTAGCCAGGAAATGCGGCTTGTCGACCACCACCACCCGCTCGTCGGCGTCCAGCACCTCCACAGCGAACGGCACCACCGGCTCAGGCGCCAACGGCCGATGGAACCACACGAACGCATTCGGACGGTACGCCTCCGCCCCCGTCCACGGCCGGCCGGCCTGATCGACGAACTCACCGCCACCCAGCATCTGCTCGACCGGAACCACCGCCGGGAACCGCTCCACGAGGAAGTCCCGCATCGTCACCCATCGTGGACGGACACCCGGATCGTTGTCCGGCGTACGCAACCAGGCCGCATCCAGCCCGTGTCGCTGCGGCAACGGAGAACGCAGCGGCATCAGCTCACCACCCCAACCCGTCCTCGCGCCGCGCGCGGGAGCGCTTGATCTCACCACGGCGGCGCTTGCTGGTCAGGCGACGATCGACCGAACCACGCGTCCGACGAGTGGCCCGACGTGGCGGCGGCGGTGGCGCCAACCCCTCCCCGAGCAACACCGCCAACCGTTCCCGGGCCGCGATCCGATTTCGCCGCTGTGAACGGAACTCCGCTGCCACGACCGTCACGACCGTGCCCGTCAACCGCGACCCCAGCCGACGTAGCAGTCGCTCACGCTGCACCTCGTCCAGAGCCGCCGACGCCGCGACATCGAAGGACAACTGAACCCTCGAATCCGCCGTGTTCACCCCCTGACCACCCGGACCCGACGCGTGCGAGTACCGCTCCACCAACTCACCGGCAGGGATCACCAGACCCGCCGGCGCACCCGGCATCGGTGGAACCCGCAACTCACTCACCAGCCAACCGTAGGCCCCCGTTCGGCCACCACCCCGGTCGGTGTGTCACGCCATGCCTTGGTGAGGACGTCGGTGATCTCGGCGAGGGTCTCCCGGAACCGCGCGACCTGGTCGGGTCCCCACGTCACGTCGGGGTCGGGCTCGAGGTAGGACAGCACGAGGCCGGTGAGCGCGAAGGCGGGCGCCGTCCACGGCAACTCCCTGGCTCCGAACGCGGCGAGAGCGAAGGTGTCGGTGAGCAGGTGCGGCTGGGTGTCGATCTTGACCACGAAGCCGGTCATGAGCGCACCGGCGGACTGCGACAACAGGGAGAGCCCGGTCTGCTCGTCCAGGGGCGGGCGGAGTCGATAGCCCAGCAGGCGGGGCAGGCGCGCGTAGACGGTGACCCGGTGGTCGGTGAACCGCTGGTCGGCCTGGGCCAGCGCCGAGGTCACCTCCGTCTTGAGGACGCCCTCCGGCAACCCCCGGCTGGTGGCGCTGAGCGCGAGGTAGGTGGACCACTGTGGCGAGTTCACCATCCGTTCGAGGTCGGCCTGGATGCTGATCCGCAGGCCATCGACGACCACGTGGCGCCGGATCTCGGGATCGGTGGCGAAGTCGGCGTATCGGTCGAGCAGGGTCAGGATGCGGCCGGCCTCCTGTTCGGAATCGACGTCGAGGGTGGTGGAGCGCACCGACGCGACGATGACGTCCGCGAGGAACCGCTGCTTGCTCGGCCAGATCCGGTAGGCCGTGGCCCGGGACACCCCGGAGGCCGCGATCACCTTCTCCAGCGAGAGGTGGTCCAGGCCGACGGTCAGGCCGTGAGTGGCGATCTCCGCCAGGGCGGTGGCGATGATCTGGTCGCGTGGGCTCGGTTGACGCGCTGCCTGCATGCGACATAGTGTCGCATATGCGACATCATGTCTCATCGAAGGAGGTCGCATGTCGACACACGCAGTGATCGCACGGGGAGTGCCTCTCGGATCGGCATCGGGGGCGGCCCGATGACCACAGAACGCCTGGCCAGAGCACTGGTCGTGACCGAGTCCTACTGGGGCAACACCGCCGCCATCGCCGACGTCGTTGCGGACGGACTCCGGAACGCCACCATCGACACGACGGTGGTCGCGGCGGCCGACGCACCCCAGGTCATCGGTGCCGACGTCACGCTGCTGCTGATCGGCGCCCCCACCCACAACATGACGCTCCCGAATCCCGCCAGCCGCCGGATCGCCGCCAGCCGCGGCGTGGAGGCCGGCCGAACCGGCGTCCAGGAGTGGATCGGCCATCTCCGCCTCGACGGCAACCCGGCGATCTACGCCTTCGACACCCACACCTCGAAGTTCTCCGGCTCGGCCGCCCGCGCGATCACCAAGCTGCTGCGCCGGCGCCGCATCGGCGCGGAGCTCGGCGAGTGCTTCCTCGTCGCCGGAGAGCCACCCGCACTGGTGGATGGTGAACTCCAGCGCGCCGCCAGCTGGGCCACCCAGCTCGCCGGCCGAGGGCGTCGCAATCTGGCCACGGATCCCCGCTGATGTGACGGGAGCGACCAGTGGGACGAGCAGAGCGGCCAGATCGCGACACGGGGGGCATTCCGGTTCTGGACCGGAGTTCTCCCGCGCCAGCTACTGCGCGGTGGCGACGACTCGCAGCACGTCCTCGCCGTACTGGTCAAGCTTCTTGGCCCCCACTCCGCTGATGCCGAACAACTCGTCGAGCGAACCGGGGCGAACCTGGGCGATCGCGACGAGAGTGGCGTCCGGAAACACCACATAGGCCGGGACGGACGCCGCCCGCGCCGTCTCCGCCCGCCACGCGCGAAGCAGCTCGAACAGCCGCCGGTCGCCCTCGTCCAGAGCACTCGCGGCCGCGGACCGCGTGGCTGGCTTCCCGTCCGAGCCGGCGCGTCTGCGCTTCGACGCCGCCACGACCGCCTGCTGGCGCAGCAGGACCTGCTGCTCGCCGCGCAGCACCGTCCACGACGACTCGGTCAGCCCGAGCGTGCCGAACTTGTCCGAGACAGCCAGCAGCCCGCTCGCCAACAGCTGCCGGACCACCCCGCGCCACTGGACCTCGGTGAGCTCGGTGCCGATCCCGAACGTGCTGAGTTCGTCGTGGCGCCACTGCGCGACCCGATCGGTGCGCTTGCCGAGCAGGATGTCGATCAGGTGGCCGGCGCCGAATCGCTGGTTGCGCTCCCGCTGCAGCCGGACGATCGTCGACAGCAGCTTCTGCGCGGGAATCGTCCCGTCCCAGGCCTCCGGCGGGTTGAGGCAGGTGTCGCAGTTGCCGCACGGCCCGCTCTCCTCGCCGAAGTGCTCCAGGATCACCTGCCGGCGGCAGCGCAGCGTCTCGCACAACCCGAGCATGGAGTCCAGGTGCCGGGTCAGCAGCCGCTTGTGCGCGTCGTCGCCGTCCGAGGAGTCGATCAGCTGGCGCTGCTGCACCACGTCCGCGAGGCCGTACGCCATCCACGCCGTGGCCGGCAGCCCGTCGCGCCCGGCACGTCCGGTCTCCTGGTAGTAGCCCTCGATGCTCTTGGGCAGGTCCAGATGCGCGACGAAGCGGACGTCCGGCTTGTCGATGCCCATGCCGAACGCGATCGTGGCCACCATCACCACCCCGTCCTCGCGGAGAAACCGGTTCTGGTTGGCCGATCGCACCGACGCCGGCAGCCCGGCGTGGTACGGCAGCGCCGTGATGCCCTCTTGGCTCAGCGCCTCCGCCGTCTTCTCCACCGAGTTCCGCGACAGGCAGTAGACGATGCCCGCGTCGCCGGCGTGCTCGCCGCGGATCAGCTGCAGCAACTGCTTGAGCGGTTGCTGCTTGGGCTCGATCCGGTAGGAGATGTTCGGACGGTCGAAGCTCGACACGAACACCTTCGCCTGCCCCAACCCCAGTCGATCCACGACCTCGCGGCGGGTCGCGGGCGTGGCCGTGGCGGTGAGCGCGATCCGCGGGACGTCCGGCCACCGGTCGTGCAGGACCGACAGTCGCAGGTAGTCGGGACGGAAATCGTGCCCCCACTGCGACACACAGTGGGCCTCGTCGATCGCGAACAGCGAGATCTGCAGGCGGTCGAGGAACTCCTGCGTCCACTCCATGCCGAGCCGCTCCGGGGCGAGGTAGAGCAGGTCCAGCTCCCCCGCCAGCGCCGCCCGCTCGGTCGCCCGCCTCTCCTCGGCGCTGAGGCTGGAGTTCACGAATCCCGCGCGGACGCCGAGCGACTCCAGCGCCGTGACCTGATCGTGCATGAGTGCGATCAGCGGAGAGATGACCACGCCCACGCCCGGCCGCAGCATCGCCGGGATCTGGTAGCACAGCGACTTCCCGCCGCCCGTGGGCATCAGGACCAGCGCGTCTCCACGAGCCAGCACGTGATCGATGATCTGCGCCTGTGAGCCCCGGAACTCGTCGTAGCCGAAGGTGGTGCGCAGCACGTCAATGGCACGACTCGGGAGGGGCACGGGCATCATGTTAGGCGCCGGCCCCGACGACGAAGGTCGGCGTCCTCCCCGCAGGCCGACCTCGCCCACGGGTCCGTGCCGCACGTCACCCGCGAGCGTTGAGGACGCCGGCGTCGTCCAGTTCGAGCGTCACGTCGATGGCGAGCTGATCGAGCAGGTGCTGGTCGTGGCTGACGATCAGCAGCGCGCCGCGGTAGCCGGAGAGGCCGTCGGCGAGCGCCTGGGTCGTCCTGAGGTCGAGGTTGTTCGTCGGCTCGTCCAGTACCAGCAGCTGGTGCGGCGGGTCGGCCAGCAGCAGGCGGGCCAGCGCCACCCGGAACCGCTCGCCTCCCGACAACGTCGCCACGGGGCGGGCGGCGTCCTCCCCGCGGATCAGGAACCGCGCCAGCTGCGCCCGGACCTCACCGGGCGGGGTGGTCGCCGCCGACGTCCGCACGTTGTCGACGGCCGAGCGCTCCTCATCGAGACCGTCGATGCGCTGCGGCAGGTAGCCGATCGCCCGGGTCAGCGGGACGGCGAACGTCGCCCGTCGCCCTCGAAGGCCTTCGTCGAACAGGGTGTCCAGCAGCAGTGTCTTGCCGACGCCGTTGCGTCCGGTGAGAGCGACCCGCTCGGGTCCAACGATCGCGTGGACGCCGGCAGCATGGTGCAACTCGGCGATCCGGCGGCCGGCGGGGACCGCCGGGTCCGGCGGCGTGATCCGGACCCGCTCGTCCTCGCGGACCCGGGCCTCCTGCTCGGCCACCTCGACCCGGGCCGCCTCGACCCGGTCGTCCAGGTTGCCCCGGAGCTTGCCCGCCGACACCTGCGCCTGGGACCGGCGGTTGTTCATGATGCTCTTCGGCCGGCGCTTGTTGAGGTAGTCGGTGTTCGCGTACCGCACCCGCCGCGCGAGCTTCGTCTCGGCCTCGCGCCGCTGCCGCTCCTCCTTCTGCAGGTCCCGTTCGGCCGTGCGCAGCGCCTGCGCGACCGCGGTCTGCTCCTGGGCGCGCGCCCCGGCGAACGCGGTGTGGCCGCCCCCGTGGATCCCGAGTCGGCCGCGGTGCAGCTCGGCGGTCGCGTCCATCCGGTCCAGCAGTTCGACGTCGTGGCTCACCACGACGAGCATCCCGCGCCAGGCGGTGATCGCGTCGTGGAGGCGCTCCCGGGCGGACCGGTCGAGGTTGTTCGTCGGCTCATCGAGCAGGACGACCGGCGACCCGGCCAGCCGGAGTCCCGCCAGGGCGACCAGCATCGTCTCGCCGCCGGACAGCGTCCCGACCGGACGGTCGAGGTCGAGGTGCGGCACGCCGATCGCTCCGAGCGCAGCGGTGGATCGCGCCTCGACGTCCCAGTCGGCGCCGACGGCCTCGAACAGGTCGGGCGCGGTAGCGCCGGACTCGATGGCGCGCAACGCGTCCAGCCGGACGCGGACGCCGAGCAGGTCGGCCACAGCAGCGTCCGTGGCCAGGGTGATGTGCTGTGGCAGGTGCCCGACCTCACCGATGGCGGTCACCGAGCCGGCGGTGGGCGTGAGCTCGCCGGCGATCAGCCGCAGCACGGTGGTCTTGCCGGCGCCGTTGTCACCGACGAGTCCCGTCCGGCCCGGACTGAAGGCGGTGGTCACGGTGTCGAGGACGGGGCTGCCGTCCGGCCAGGCGAAGGACGCCTGGTTGAACACGATGCTGGGTGTGGTGGCAGACAAGAAGGGCTCCGATCGTCAGCGTTCCGAGGGCGCTGACCCGGAGCCCGGAGGGCAGTCGACGGATTCAGCGCAGGGCCATGCGGGCGCTCGCCGAGATCACGACGCACCTCCTGGTGTCGGCAACAGGTTCCTCTTTCAGGGTAATCGGGGGGCTCAAGGCGGTCGAGGAACCGGGCACGGGCCTCCACCTCCTCCCTCGCCGGAATCGCTCCTCGGGCGACGATGGAGCAATTCGGCGCGGACCGCCTCCACGGCGGGCCCGGGGGCTGCTTCTCACTGGCGACGGCGACCAGTGTCCGTCGGCGAATTCATCGGTTACGCTGCACGAGCCCGCCCCTGGCGCCCGGGGCCAGATCCTCAGCAGCTCACCCGTTCGAACGCAAGGACCGCACAGATGGCTGACAAATCGCTGAATCGCGACACCTCGGCGCTCGACCCGACGCCGTGGGACCATCGCTGGGGCTTCCGCGACACCAAGCTGTTCGTGCATCCCGACCAGTCGGTGGAGATGACCGGCAGTCGCTACAACCTGTGCGGCTACCGGATGCCGTACCTGATCCCGTTCATCAACCGCGAGCTCGACGTCACGATCGACTTCGCCACCCCCCGACCGCTCACCGCCGAGCCGCACGTCACCCCGGCCACCCGCAACGAGGCCTTCCTGACCGCCCTCACCGCCGCCCTCGAGTCCGACCAGTTCACCGACGACGACCGCGAGCGGCTGCTGCACAGCCACGGCCAGACCACCACCGAGGAGGTCTCGCGCGTGCTGTACGAGAACCTCGATCGCTGCGTCGACCTCGTGGTCTGGCCGGAGTCGGACGAGGACTGTCAGGCCGTCGTCAGTCTCGCCGACGAGCACGGGGTCTGCCTGATCCCCTACGGCGGCGGGACGAACGTCAGCAGCGCCCTGCTGGTGCCGCCGGCCGAGACCCGGATGGTGGTCTCGGTCGACATGCGGCGGATGGACCGGATCCTCTCCGTCGACCGGACGAACCTGACCGCGACCGTCCAGGCCGGCATCACCGGCAGCCACCTGGAGGACCTGCTGGAGAGGAACGGCCTCACCTGCGGCCACGAGCCCGACAGCGTGGAGCTCTCGACCCTCGGCGGCTGGATCGCGACCAACGCGTCCGGCATGAAGAAGAACCGCTACGGCAACATCGAGGATCTCGTCGAGAACGTCACCCTGGTCACGCCGGGGGGCGTCATCGAGCAGCGTTACTCCAGCCCTCGCCAGTCCCCCGGCGTCCAGCTGCAGAAGGCCCTGTTCGGCAGCGAGGGCAACCTGGGGCTGATCACCCGGGCCGTGATCCACGTCCATCCCCTGCCCGAGATCAAGAAGTACGGCTCGGTCATCTTCCGCGACTGGCCGACCGGCGTCGCCTTCATGGAGGCACTGAACCGGACGGGCGCCAGGCCGGCCAGCATCCGGCTGGTCGACAATCTGCAGTTCCGGCTGGGCCAGTCGCTCAAGCCGGCCCCGAGCGGCGCGAAGGTGCTGAAGAGCAGGGCCGAGCAGGTGCTCGTCACCAAGGTCAAGCGGTTCGAACCGCGGACGATGGTGGCCGCCACCATCGTCTACGAGGGGACCTCCGCCGAGGTGGCGCTGCAGGAGAAGGTGGTCGCCGCCACCGCCAGGCGGTTCGGCGGCCTGCAGGGCGGGGCCGGCAACGGCGAGCGCGGCTACATGCTCACCTACGCCATCGCCTACCTGCGCGATTTCCTGGCCGACTACTACATCATCGGCGAGACCTACGAGACCACCGTCCCCTGGGACCGGATCCACGACGTCTGCGACGCCGTCCAGCGGGTCGCGAACGCCGAGCACCGGCGGCTCGGCTTTCCCGGTCGCCCGTTCACCTCGCCGCGGATCACCCAGCTGTACCACAGCGGTGTCTGCATCTACTTCACCCACGGCCTCTACCACCACGGCATGGAGGGCGGGGACGAGAAGTTCGCCGAGATGGAGCGGAACATCCGGGCGGCGATCATGGACGCCGGCGGCTCGATCTCCCACCACCACGGGGTCGGCAAGCTGCGCAGGTCCTTCGTCGACCGGGTCGCCACCCCCGAGACGGTGGCCGCGGTGAAGTCCCTCAAACAGGCGGTCGACCCGAAGAACGTCTTCGCGGTCGGCAACAACATCTTCGCGGGGTAGCCCTTGATGCCCGACACCACCTTCAGCGTCCGCGAGTTCGCCCGGACGGCGCACGGCAGCCACCGCGCCGACCTCGGCCTCGAGGCTTACCGCGACGCCCCGCTCGACCGCGACACGCTCGAGATCGTCGACCTGCTCGCCCGGCTGGAGCGCGGCGCCCTGAGCTATCTGCGCAGCGTGCTCGTCACCCCGACCCACAAGGACGCGCGGGTGACCGCGTTCCTGGTCACCTGGGCGTTCGAGAAGTACTGGGTGGCCGACGCCCTCGAACTGATCGTGTCCGCGCATCCGGACCACGCGCCGGCACCCGCCCGTGGGGTGTCCCGGTTGCGGCGGGCATGGCTCACCGCCGGTGATCGGCTGGAACCCATCCGGGAGTCCGTGGTCGCGAACCTGATCGGTGAGGACGTGATCGCCGTCCACACCCTCGCCGGCGCCCTCGACGAATGGCTGACCCAGGCCGCCTACGAGCGGCTCGCCGAACGCTCCGCACACGCCCCCTTCACCCGCACGCTCAGCAGGCTCCTGGACGTGAAGCGCCGGCACGGCGCGTTCTTCGCGGCCGACGCCAGGGACCGGCTGGCGGCCTCGCCGCGAGCGGGACGGCTCGCCCGGCGCCGCCTCAGCCGGACGGCATGGCCGCTCGGCGCGCAGGCCGAGCCACCGGCGCTGGTCTCCCGGCTGCTGGGCGGGCTGGTGCCGGCGTCCGACCTCGCCGCGATCGACGCCTGCCTCGACGCCCTGCCCGGGCTCGCCGGCCTCGATCTGGCGACCAGAGCGGCCCGGCGGGCCAGGAAGGCGGCGGGCCGGTGAGTGTCGACCTCGGCAACGCGAGGATCCTGCTCACCGGTGGCACCGGGTTCGTCGGGCAGGCCATCCTCGAACGACTGCTCAGCAGCCACCCGGGTACCACGATCCTCGTGCTGGCCCGTCCCAAGGGTGCGGTCAGCGCCCAGCAGCGGGTCGAGAACCTGCTGCGCAAGCCGGTCTTCTCGCGGTGGCTGGAGACCGTCGGCGAGGACGAGGCCCAGCGCCAGTTCGCCGAGCGGGTGCAGGTGGTGGAGGGCGACCTGGGCGTGCTCGGGCCGGAGCCGGAGCAGCTCGACCTCGTGCTGCACAGCGCGTCCTCGGTGAACTTCGACGACCCGATCGATGCGGCCTTCGCCACCAACGTCACCGGTGTGTCCCGGCTGTACCGGGGCCTGCTGGACGTGGGCGCCGATCCGCATGTCGTCCATGTCTCCACGGCCTACGTCAACGCCGCGCGCCGTGGCCTGGTCACCGAGGGGCCGGTCGCGCAGGAGGTCGACTGGCGGGCGGAGGAGCAGGCGGCGCTGTCGGCCAGGGTGAGAGCGGACGAGCGCTCCCGCAGTCCGGAGGAGCTGCGCCGGTTCCTCAAGAAGGCACGTCAGGAGGTCGGCAAGGTCGGGCCGCAGGCGGTCGCCGACGCCACCGAGGCCGCGCGCTGCGCCTGGGTGAACGCCGAACTGGTCGAGTACGGCCGCGCCCGCGCCCAGAGCCTGGGCTGGACGGACGCCTACACGCTCACCAAGGCGCTGGCCGAGCGGTTGGCCGAGGAGTTGTGGCTGGGCGGGGGCAGGCGGCTCTCGATCGTGCGCCCGTCCATCATCGAGAGCGCGCTGCGGCACCCCTACCCCGGTTGGATCGACGGCTTCAAGGTCGCCGACCCGCTGATCATGGCCTACGGCAAGGGCCAGCTGCCGGAGTTCGCCGGTCTGCCCGACAGCGTGCTGGACATCGTCCCGGTCGACTTCGTGGTGAACGCCGTGCTGGCCGCCGCCGCGACCGAGGCGCCGCGCGACCGGGCGCGGTACTTCCACATGGTCTCCGGCACCAGCAACCCGCTGCCGATCCACGAGATGTACGAGAACATGCGCGGCTACTTCACCGCGCATCCGATCCCCGGCGCGGACGGGCCGACCAGCGTCCCGTCCTGGCAGTTCCCCGGCGGAATCCAGTTCGAGGCGGGCCTGGCCCGCAAGGAGTTCGGGGCGAAGCTCACCACTGCGGCCGTCTCGCGGCTGCCGTCCACGTCTCGCTCCCGGAAGCTGGCCGACTCCCTCAACGGCGCGACGACGAAACTGCGGCTGCTGCGACAGTTCTCCGCGCTGTACCTGGCCTACGTCCAGTCGGAGGTGGTCTTCGACGACGCCGCCACCCGCGAACTCGACCGCGAGGTGTCGGCCGGTCCCGCCGACGACACCGGCTTCGACGTGACCGCGATCGACTGGAACCACTACCTGCAGGACATCCACCTGCCCTCCATCACCGAGATCACCCGGGCGTTCTCCGCGCGCAGGGCCCGGGCCGAGCGAACGGAGAAGCCGCTGGCCGAGGGATCGGACGTGATGGCGGTCTTCGACATGGAAGGCACCGTCCTGCACGCGAACCTCGTCCAGCAGTACCTGTGGCTGCGCGACGCCGAGCGGGACGTCACCGCGGTGCCGCGGGAGGTCACGAAGATCCTGGCGCTGCTGCCGCGCTACCTGGCCGCGGAGCGACGGGACCGCAGTGAGTTCATCCGCAGCTTCCTGCGGCTGCACAAGGGCATGAAGGTGGCCGACATCGAGCGGCACATCGGTGGCAGCGTGGGTCGGAAGCTGCGCGCGCATCTGCTGACGGACGCGCTGGCCCGCGTCGCCGAGCACCGGGCGGCCGGCCACCACACCGTGCTGGTGACCGGCGGGGTCGACCTGCTCGCGGAGGTGGCTGCGCCGTACTTCGACACCGTGGTGGCCAGCGGGCTGCACGCCAGGGACGGGGTGCTGACCGGCTTTCTCGCCGCCCCGCCGATCGTCGGCGAGGCGCGCGCGGCGTGGCTGCGCAGCTACGCCGAGAGCCGCGGCTTCGACCTGGCGAAGTCGTACGGCTACGGCGACAGCCAGGCCGACACCTCGTGGCTGACGCTGCTGGGCAACCCCGTGGCCGTCAACCCCGACCAGCGCCTCTACAGCTTCGCCCGCAGCAAGCACTGGGACATCGCCGAATGGACACGGACGGGTGCACCGCACCCCACCGTCACCCCCGACCTCTCCACCGTCACCCCCGACCTCTCCACCGTCACCCCCGACCTCTCCACCGTCATCCCCGACCTCTCCACCGTCATCCCGGCGAACGCCGGGATCCCGGAACCCGACCAGCCAGTTGAGGAAGGAGGCGACTGAATGGCCTTCGACATCGACCAGTACGCGGAGGCCTCGGCCGGGGTCACCTGGCAGGACCTCGACTTCGACGCGTTCGACACCGCACCGCTGGGTGAGGACACGCTGCGCACCGTCCGCTACATGTGCAATGTCGAGTACCACACGGTCTGCTACCTGCGTGACCTGCTGGTGACCCCGTCCCACAAGGAACGGGACGTGAACGCCTTCATGACCATGTGGAACCGCGAGGAGTACTGGCACGGCGAAGCCCTGGCCGCGGTACTCGGACGCCACGGGATCACCGTCGACTACGACGCGCTGAAGGCCGCGCGGGTGAAGCTGGAGTGGCGGGACAAGCTGGCGCCGCTGCGGCAGTCGATCCTCGGAAACATCGTCGGTGACGACTTCGTGGCCGTCCACATGAGTTGGGGCGCGGCCAACGAGTGGAGCGCGACCGCGGCGTACCGGCGGCTGGCGACGCTGGAGGAGCACCCGGCGCTGTCGCCGCTGCTGCAGCGGATCGGCCAGCAGGAGACCCGGCACACCGCGTTCTACGCGACGCAGGCCCGCAAGCGGCTGGAGAAGTCGAAACTGGCCCGGACGCTGACCCGCCTGGCGCTGGCGAAGGCGTGGCAGCCGGTCGGCTCATCGATCTCTGTGCCCGAGGACCTCGACCACGTGATGAAGCACCTGTTCAGCGGCGCGGACGGACTGGCCGAGATCCGCCGGATCGACACCAACATCGCCAAGCTCCCCGGCATGGACGGCCTGACCATCTTCGAGACCGCCCTCCGCCGCCACGACATGGACTGGCCGGACGCGTGATACCCCAGGCGCGCACGGAGATCCCGGCGTTCGCCGGGATGACCCACGGGTGAAGCGCCAGCGAGGAACCAGCCGGCCTTGAGTCGCTCCCTGAGGAGCGCCGGCGAGGAACGAGCCGGCGCGTCACGAAGGGCAGGAGGATCTGCACTCTCGATGCCGGCTTTGTCGATTCAAGGCGAGTTACCAGCGAGTTCAGCGCAGATCCTCCCAAGAGCCGTGCGGGAGGCCGGGCGGGCTCCGGTCAGGCCGCTCGTCGCGAGCCGCTGCGGCGGTGTCCACGGCTGGAGAACGCCGCCGCGCCGTGACCGGCCGGCTGCGACGACCGGGGCTGCCCCTGCTGCCGCGTCCGCGGCTTGGCGGCCTGAGCCGCTGAGCCGCTCCTCGCCGGACCCGACTGACGCGGTCGACGGTTGTTCGCCGGCTTGCTGACCGCAGGGTCGCCTCGGCGGGCGGCCGCAGCCGGGGCGCGATCGGGCGCGACCGTCGCCGCCGTGGGGCCGGCGAGGTCGCGCAGTGCCACGTCGCCGGAGCGCACCGGCGTCGGGGTCACAGAGATCTTCGCGGCGCGGGCGAGCGACTGGAAGTCCCTGCGCTGCTCGGGCAGCACGAGGGTGACCACGTCACCGGCGTTGCCCGCGCGGGCGGTCCGGCCGGAACGGTGCAGATACGCCTTGTGCTCGGCCGGCGGATCGACATGGACGACCAACTCGACCTCGTCGACGTGGATGCCGCGCGCAGCGATGTCCGTGGCCACCATCACCCGCACCTGACCGTCGGCGAACGCCTTCAGCCCTCGCTCGCGCGCATTCTGGGACAGGTTGCCGTGCAACTCCACGGCGGGAATCCCGTCCGCGGTCAACTCCCGGGCCAGTTTGCGAGCCTGGTGCTTGGTGCGGGTGAAGAGCAGCCGCCGTCCGGCACCGGCGGCCAGCTCGCGCACCACCTGCCGCTTCTGGCCGGGGTCGGGCACCAGCAGGACGTGGTGGGTCATCGCCACCACGGGCGAGGACGCCGCGTCCACGCTGTGCACCAGCGGCCGGTCCAGGAACCGCTTCACCAGCTTGTCGACGGCCGCATCGAGCGTGGCGGAGAACAGCATCCGCTGCCCGCCGGACGGGGTCGCGGCGAGAATCCGGGTCACGCTCGGCAGGAAGCCGAGGTCGGCCATGTGGTCGGCCTCGTCGAGCACGGTCACCGCGACGTCGTCGAGCCGGACGTGGCCCTGGCCCATCAGGTCCTCCAGACGTCCGGGCGTGGCCACGACGATGTCCACGCCCTGGCGCAGCCGGCGCACCTGCCCGGTCTGGCTCACGCCGCCGAAGATCGTCATGACGCTGAGTCGGGCAGCGGCGGCCAGCGGCTCGAGCGTGGCCACGATCTGGTTGGCCAGTTCCCGGGTCGGAGCCAGCACCAGACCGCGGGGCGCGCCGGGACGGCTCCGCCGGGCGATCGGGGAGCCCGACGGCACGAGGCCGGCCAGCCGGGCGACCAGCGGAAGGGAAAACGCGAGGGTCTTGCCCGAGCCGGTGCGCCCGCGTCCCAGCACATCGCGGCCGGCGAGGGTGTCGGGAAGGGTGGCGGACTGGATGGGGAACGGGGTGCTGACGCCGCGTTGGGAGAGCGGGTCGATCAGCGCGGTGGGGACGCCCAACGACGCGAACGACGGCAGGGCACGATCGGAGTGAGACAAGAGCAGAACTGCTTTCGGAGAAGACTGGTCACCACGGTCCAAGTCCGCTCGCGTCCTCGATGGCCAGGCCAGCGGCGCGGTGCGGAATGTGGTGCGATGCAGGGACGCGACGACCGCGTCCTCCCCTCAAGTATCGCACAGCCACGCCGCTCCCCCGAATCAGCACGCGTGCCAGGCGTGGTAAGGTGGCGCCTTCGCACCCGCGTGGTGCCCCTGTCCTTTACGCGGTAGCCGCGCTCACGAGCCAGCGATCCCCTCCGGCGGCAGACCGCCGCTCCCGTCAACGAGAAGAGCCTCATCACAATCGCAACACCCGCCACGTCCGTCACCTGGCGGCAGGCCGCACGCGATGTGCACGCCGCCACGGTCGAGGGAGAGTTCGCCGGCTACATCGCCGGCGCCGGCAGCCACTTCCTGCTGCACGGGCCACACTCCGAACCGCTCGGCTCGTTCGCGAGCCTCAGGGCCGCGCAGGCTGCCCTGCGACCCCTTCCCCCGCCGCACGTCTTCGCGAGCAGGCGCAACCCCACCCAGAGTCCCCGCACCGGCGCTGCCGGTGCGGCCACCAGGGCCGCATTCGGCGGTCCGACAACACGAAGGAATACCGACATGGCCACTGGCACTGTCAAATGGTTCAACTCCGACAAGGGCTTCGGCTTCATCGCCCCGTCCGACGGTTCGGCAGACGTCTTCGCGCACTTCAGCGCCATCACCGGCTCGGGCCGCAGGGACCTCTTCGAGGGCCAGCAGGTCGAGTTCGACACCGAGCGCGGCCAGAAGGGCCTGCAGGCGACGAACATCCGCGCGCTCTGACAGCCCGCACGGTGGCGTGAGTCGAACAGACTGTTCGACACACGCC